>JBJFDD010000274.1:0-1648 GCA_051889815.1 Candidatus Cryptobacteroides sp.
GAAGTCATCCTTGAAAAGGACCTCTGTCTTGGTCACCTTGATGTTGTCAAGGTAGTAGCGGTAATAGCCGCTGACCTTGAAGTTCACAGAGCCTGATTCAACGCAGACAGCAGGGAGAATAGCAACCTTGGTAGTAGTGCTGACCCCATGGATCGGGAGAGCAACATTTGTCCAGAAATGTTCACCGGTCTGCTGGTTGTTGGAAAGCGGATCACTGACCTTTGTACCGTTGTCGAATGTTCCGTCACCCTCGATCATGACAACAAGCTTGGTTGCATCGACACCGCCCGTACCGCCGAAGTGGCTTGCCCAATCGAAGTACAGGGTAGCCTCTGTTGCTGTTCCGAGCTGGGCGAACGGGCTGAACATAAGTCCGGTCTGGTTGCTGCCCTTGCAAAGCTTGAGGTAGGCATCCTGGGGATAGAGCACCTTGGCACCAGCATTGAGGTCGGTGTAGCCTGCTGCTGCAAGTGCATCAGGGAACTTATCCTTGAATACATCGGCCGTGTAGGCGTTCGGAGCATTGGCGCTGGAGCGTGACTTGATGTCAGGATAGTCGCCATAGATAAAGTCTCCGACATGGCCGGCACTGAGTCCCAGGGCGTTATATTCAGTAATCATTGGCCTGAGCCATTCGAAATCGTCCTCGAAGATCACTTTCGGATCCTTTGCAGGTGCCGGACCCTGGATAACGGTCAGCACGGTTTCCACGCCCTTCTCTTCGATGGAGAAGGTGACATGGCCGGTACGAGGGCCGGACTTGTCATAGTAATTCAGAATTAAATGATTAAACTTTACGACGGCCCTTTGGTCTACATCCGTTGTGAGGCATCGGAGTGACGTCGATGATCTCTGTCACGACGATACCCGCATTGTTGATGGTCCTGATTGCGGACTCACGGCCGGCTCCAGGACCCTTGACGAAGACCTTGACCTTGCGCAGGCCGGCATCGTAGGCGGTCTTTGCAGCATCCTCGGCAGCAACCTGGGCAGCGTAAGGAGTGTTCTTTTTGGAACCCCTGAAACCGCTCTTGCCGGCAGATGACCAGCTGATGACCTGACCCTGGTTGTTGGTAAGGGAAACGATAACGTTGTTGAAGGTTGATGAAATATGGGCCTGGCCCGTAGCCTCAACCTTGACAACTCTCTTTGATGTTGTTGTTTTCTTTGCCATAATTCATCAATTTTTACTTCGTTGCCTTCTTCTTGTTGGCAACAGTCTTCTTCTTGCCCTTTCTTGTACGGGCGTTGTTCTTGGTGCTCTGACCGCGTACAGGAAGGCCGACACGGTGGCGGATTCCTCTGTAGCAACCGATATCCATCAGTCGCTTGATGTTCATCTGGACTGAAGAACGGAGCTCACCCTCAATCTTGTACTCCTCATTGATGAGGTTACGGATCTGGGCGATCTGCTCGTCGTTCCAGTCACCGACTTTGATGTCGTAATCGATACCGCACTTGTCGAGGATCTTCCTTGAAGAGCTGCGGCCGATACCGTAAATGTAGGTAAGACCAATCTCACCTCTTTTGTTGTTCGGTAAATCAACACCGGCTATTCTTGCCATAATTTATCTTTATTTGTTTTATTACAAATGAATATTATCCCTGGCGCATCTTGAACTTAGGGTTCTTCTTGCAGATGACATAA
>JBJFDD010000275.1:0-1645 GCA_051889815.1 Candidatus Cryptobacteroides sp.
TAAATAATATGTAGTATCTTTGCGGAGGAATAGCAATTTCCGTTAAAAATCTAAAGATAATGTCTCTCAAATGCGGAATCGTAGGACTGCCTAACGTAGGAAAATCCACATTGTTCAACTGTGTCAGCTCCGGGAAAGCCCAGAGCGCCAACTTTCCTTTCTGTACGATAGAACCGAATCTGGGTTCAACCAATGTTCCGGATAAGCGTCTGGAAGTGCTTGCAGACATGTGCAAACCGAAGAGTGTTGTCCCGGCCACAGTGGACATTGTTGACATCGCTGGTCTTGTGAAAGGTGCAAGCAAGGGAGAGGGTCTTGGAAACCAGTTCCTTGCCAACATCCGTGAGACGGATGCAATCCTTCATGTCCTGCGTTGCTTCGATGACGACAATGTCGTCCATGTGGATGGCAGTGTCAATCCTGTCAGGGACAAGGAAGTTATCGACACTGAACTTCAGATCAAGGATCTGGAGACTGTGGAAGCCCGTCTTGCCAAGACTCAGAAACAGGCACAGACCGGAGGAGACAAGGAGGCCAAAAAGTTGGTGGCCCTTCTCCAGCGCTACAAGGAAGCTCTCGAGCAGGGCAGGAACTGCAGAAGCGTGGAACTTGTCAACGAAGAAGAAGAAAATCTTGCCCGCGATTTGTTCCTTCTTACGAACAAACCTGTTCTCTATGTCTGCAATGTCGATGATGCTTCTGCAGTGAACGGCAACAGACATGTTGAGGCTGTCCGTGAGGCCGTAAAGGATGAGAATGCCCAGATTCTGATCATTTCTGCAAAGACCGAATCTGAAATTGCTGAAATGGACAGCTATGAAGACAGGCAGATGTTCCTTGAGGAAATGGGGCTGGAGGAGTCTGGTGCAGTGCGGCTCATACAGAGTGCATATTCATTGCTTGGACTACAGACTTTCTTCACAGCGGGCAGCGATGAGTGCCGTGCCTGGACAATTCACAAGGGTGACAAGGCTCCGAAGGCTGCTGGTGTCATCCATTCAGACTTTGAAAAAGGCTTTATCAGGGCGGAAGTGATCAAATATGATGACTATGTTGCCCTTGGCAGCGAAAGTGCTGTCAGGGCGGCAGGAAAGCTTGGAATAGAGGGAAAGGAATATGTCGTCCAGGATGGGGACATCATGCATTTTCTTTTCAATGTTTAGTCTATACTTATAGGTTAGTACAGGAGTGAGGTGACTATGAACTCGGGAGGTCCTTCCCACTTCGTGGGCCCCTTCCCTTTTCGGGAGCCAATGCCTCCCGAGTTCATAGTCACCTCACTCCAGTCTCAAGACATATAGAGGAATCAAAAAAGGAGGTGACCGGAATCCAGTCACCTCCTGATTATTCATATGTGGGCTGAACCCTAGAAGAATCTTGCCCTGTTGTCCTTTACCTTGGCATCCTGAACCATCACAGGAACTACCATCTGGGTGATGTAGTTGCCCATCTGGGCTGCAGCATTCTTGGCATCGTCCTCGGTGTAGAATGACTGGGTCTCACGGCTGTTGACCTTGAAAATGTAGGTTCCGATAGAACCGGCAACAGGAGAGGAAATCTGTCCTTCAGGAGCAACAGAAGCCACTCCGATGAACTTAGGATCCAGACCCTGGGCAGCCATTGAAGCAAAACGGATGTCAACACC
>JBJFDD010000276.1:0-5847 GCA_051889815.1 Candidatus Cryptobacteroides sp.
TCACCCGAATAATAGAGAGCATCGCAGACGAAGATATTGGAGTGAGGTCCGGGAACGAATGAGTTCTTGTACTCATCCTTGCACGGGAGATCCTCCTGCATCCTGCCCACCATCCTGGTAAACTTGCTTACCCTGTCGGTAAGTTCCATGTCCTTGAGGACGACATAGGCGCTGTAGGACCTCTTGATGCCGAAGCGGTTGTCATCCCTGTCCTCATTCGGGCCTATGACAAGGTCCATCCGGCTGTTGTCCATCGCGAGCCACTTTTCCTCACTATTGCGGTAGTCATCGGTGGCGAGAGCATCAGCCTCGGCAAGGAGATATTCGCGGACTGAAGGGACAATGGTGATGTCAGCGGCGGCACGGAGGTAGTTGCAGATCTTTTCGACATGCTCGGCATACTCCTCGTGGTACCAGACGCACTTGAGATTGCCTTCCTCATCCCTGCGGATGAGTGTGTACGGGCTGTATTTGTCCGGGTCATCAAAAGCCTGGAACTCCTCATCAGACATCAATTCAGGATAGAAGCAGGCGCCCTGCGGCATGTACCAGGTGTAGCCCTTGAGGAATGACTTGCCGGTAAGTCTGTCCCATGGTCCGTAATTGATCATGGCGTAGTCCTTTTCCGGACCGTCCTTGAGATTGTCAATCAGGCTCTTGTCTCCGAAAGCCTGCTTCCAGTAGATTTTGTCGGCCTCAATGGCAGCGAACCTGTAGAGGTTAAGAACCTCCATCGGAGAGATACCGGTCTGCCCACCTTCCAGTTCGTCTGCATGCTCCTCCTCGAATTTTGACGGGCTGAAATAGTACCCTTGCGGAAGCCAGCCGGAACCGTGCGAGGAGAACACCATTCCGTAGCCCCTTGCAGGGAACCTGGTCTTCACGAAAGAAAGGACTTCCCTCATGGTCGAAGCCGAATTGGCCACAGTGTTCTCACCCAGGGTCAGCAGGGTGTCGGAATGCATCTTTCCTTCGCTGTCGGAGTACAACCTGCGGAGATATGACTTGACCGGAACATAGTTTCCCTGGTTCATCAGCTTGCTGAACACCAGAAGGACATTGTCGTTCCTGTGGGCGGTGGGAATATATCCTTGCACAAGTTCCCGGTTCATGTCGGAATCCAGGTATGAGGCGAGATCATTGAACCCGCTTTCGTAGAATAGCAGGACCCTTCTGGACTCGACATATTCCTTCCTGTCACCCAGGTCAGTCTTTTTTGAATATGCCTCTCCTTCCATCGGGGAATAATTCCCGTCAGGGGTGCATGCACACGCGAGGGCGCAGACGATGGCGAGCGTCCGGAGGAAAGTGAAAACTGTTGTTGATCGTACCATAACACACAAAGTTAATAAACTTTTCGTACATTTGGGAATATGGAAAAGCTGATAGCCGACTATTCATCATATCTCAAAATCGAGAGGGCGATGTCACCTAACACCGTCTCGTCATATTCATCGGACGTGGAGAAGTTTTTCCTCCGGGTCGCGAAAGCCCCGCGCGATGTGACTTCTGATGACCTGAGGGAATACCTCTCCTCCCGCAAGGACCTCTCCAAAAGGTCCCTGGCCAGGGCGATGAGTTCCCTCCGATCCTTCTTCGACTATCTCCTGCTGGAAGGGGAGAGGAAGGACAACCCTTGCGATGCGGTGGAACTTCCCAAAATTGGCCGCTATCTTCCTTCTGTCCTTTCCGTTGCCGAGATCGAATCCATCATCGGGTCGGTCAATCTTTCGACCTGGCAGGGCAAGAGGGACCGGGCGATTCTCGAGGTGCTTTACGGATGCGGCCTACGGGTCTCCGAGGCAGTGGACCTGCGCATTTCATGCATATTCTTCGACGAGGGCTTTGTCCGTGTCGTGGGAAAAGGCGACAAGGAGAGGCTGGTCCCGATCGGAGAAGCGGCACTGGATGCAGTCAGTGAATATCTCACCGTGCGGCCGCAACCTTTTGCCCCTGAATATTCAGACATCCTTTTCCTGAGTCGTTTCGGCAAGCCGCTGAGCCGTGTTTCGATGTTCAATATGGTCAAGAACCAGGCAATGGCCGCCGGAATCAGGAAGGAAATATCCCCTCACACCTTCAGGCACTCTTTCGCTACACATCTGATTGAGAACGGGGCTGATCTCCGCGTGGTCCAGGAAATGCTGGGCCATGAGAACATCCTCACAACCGAAATCTACACCCACGTGGATAGGTCGACCTGGCAGGCTGCCGTCATGGAGCATCATCCGGCAAACAAGGAATGAGCGGTCAGGGTCCGGCGATGCGGCAGCGGGCAAGCCTGTTGCCGCGCTCCTCGCCGAGGATACCTGCTTTGACCAGATTTCCTACCGTAAGTTCTTCTTTGGGCGAGTTTTCGCGGAACAGGACAATGGAATGGGCGGCGTAGCTGTCGATGTAGGGGTGAGCTTCAAGTTCCTTTTCCGTTGCCGTCCACAGCCGGAACGGTTGGTAACGTCCCTGCCCGACGGAAATCAGGTCCTCCAGGGCAGCGAACTTCTCCTCATCGAAATGAGGAATGTCCATCAGCTGCTCCTTGTAGGAATAGCCTCCCAGTTCTTCCCTGTAGCTTACCATCCTGGCAGCGAAGTACTTGCCTATCCCCGGCAAGGTCTCGAAGGCGGCCGAATCGCCTTCGTTGATGTCCAGTAGCGGGATTGAGATGAATGGCTCGAGACGCCGGTAAACCGAATCTGCCACCACGTAGGATTTTGCGAAGTCTTCCCTTCGCCGGAACCGTCCTCCTTTCTTCCGGTACTTGTCGATGGACTCGGCCTGTTTGAGACTGAAGCCCAGTCTCACAAGGTCGTCGATGCTTACTGTGTTGGGGTCGAATTGGAAACTTTCCGTCTTTCTGGAACTGACGGTACGGTAGGCTTCCAGGGCCGCTTCAGGGTGATGCCCGCTTTTCCTGACTGTGTCGCGGGGCCTGGCCTGAGCCCGCCGTGTTCCGTATCTGGCCGGACTGCTCTCCCGGGCGGGCTCTGCGGTTTCCTGTCCGTTGCCGGACACGATGAAGACCGTGTCGGGAGAGTCCCTGTCAGAGACAATCTTTGCGAGGGATGCTTTGTGGATGAAAAGGGCACTCTGGTACCCGACAATCAGAAACACCAGGGCTACCGCGCCTGTGACGAAGGATGCGGACAGCTTCCGGCCGTCCTTCTTGAAGTTTTCCATATTCATTCATGTCAGTTTGTGTTCAGGTCGTTTCTTTTTCTTTGTTGTCCTTTGATTTCTTCCCAGTCGGGGCCCCGGCAACGACAATGACTATCTCGCCCTTGGGTTCATGCTCCCTGTAATGGGCTGCCACTTCGGCAAGGGTGCCGCGGGTGTGCTCCTCGTGAATCTTGGAGATTTCGCGTGCGACCGAGCATTCTCGTTCCGGCCCGAAGTGCCCGGCAAATTGTTCCAGGGTCTTCACAAGCCGGTACGGAGATTCATAGAAGATCATCGTGCGGGTCTCTTTCGCGAGTTCTTCCAGCAAAGTCCGGCGGCCTTTCTTTACAGGCAGGAAACCCTCGAAACAGAATCTGTCGCAGGGCAGTCCTGAGGACACTATCGCGGGGATGCAGGCTGTCGCTCCCGGAAGGGTCTGTACTTCGATTCCTTCAGCGGAGCATGTCCTGGCGAGCAGGAAGCCCGGGTCGGAAATCCCGGGGGTGCCGGCATCGCTTACAAGGGCAACGTTCAGGCCGGAAAGAATCTTGTCCTTGATCAGGTTGACAGTGGAGTGCTCGTTGAACTTGTGGTGCGACTGGAGTTTTCCGTGGATGTCGTACCTGTGGAGCAGGATGCTGCTGGTCCTTGTGTCTTCGGCGAGAATCAAATCGGCCTCCTTCAGGACTTTGACAGCTCTGAAGGTCATGTCTTCAAGATTCCCGATCGGGGTCGGGACAATGTACAGGATTCCTGCCATCGGGTACGGAGTCTAGCTGAATTTCCTTCTTACTGCCATCATGAGCCTATAGACCGGGTCCGAATTGAGATTCCATTCCGGGAAATGCTCTTTGATGTAGGAGACCGCTTCCTCGAAGGATGACATCGCATTGAATGCGGAGATGGTGTTCTGGAAAAGAATCGGGTCCTCCTTGAACAGGACGTTGATCAGCAGCACTCTATCGTTTAGGGAAATCGCGCTTATGACATTCCTTACCGGGGAGCCCGCCCTGTCTGTTCTCCAGGCCTGCTGTTCTGCCATGACGTCCATCACGGCAGTGTCTGCAGTCACCGAATCGACGATTGCTTTCCTGCTGTTGTCGGCAGCTGCCTTCGGGGCGGATTTTTCCGGGAATTCGTCAAAGAACGGAAGGTCGTCCTCCACTGAATCCTGAGCCTCATCTGCAATTGCCTCATCTGCAATTGCTTCTTCTGCAGGTTCTTCTGCAGGAAGGTCTTCTTCAGCCGGAAGATCATCATCTTCGGCAGGGACCTCTTCCACGGGGGCTCCTTCGACCGGTGCCGTTTCCTCCTCCACTTCATCTTCGGCTTTCACTTCCGGAACTGGCTCGTTTTCCACTTCGGCGGCATATTCCACCTCCGGTGCCGGTTCATCTTCCGGTACAGGTTCATTATCGGCTTCCTGAGCGGTCATCTCACCCTCATCGAGGCTGATGCCCATGTCAATCTCGGAAATGGCAATGTCAATAGGCTCTGAAGGTTGGTTTTCTAAGCCCTCGCCGGATTCTTGCGATGTGGCCAGGCTACGCAGTTCATTTTCAAGGGCAGAAAGCTCTGCTTTTATGTTTTCTATTCTGGAAAGCAGGCCGGACAGCGCTTTCCTGTCGATGTTCTCCATAAAATGTCTATCTTTGTCAGAATGCAAATTTCAACAAATCTAACGAAATGTTTTTAGAAAACATAAAAAATAACGGATGCATTGAGGTAATCTGCGGCTCAATGTTCACCGGAAAGACCGAGGAACTCATCCGCAGGATAAGAAGAGCCAAGTTCGCCAACCTGAAAATCGAGATATTCAAGCCCTCGATTGACACCAGGTATGCTGCCGACGATGTTGTCTCCCACGATTTCCACAAGATTCCCTGCCATGCAGTGAAGGATCCCCGGGAAATGCTCAACATAGCTGATGATGTCCAGGTGGTCGGTATCGACGAGGCCCAGTTCTATGACCTGTCCCTTGTGGAGGTTGCGCAGACTCTTGCCGACAGGGGAGTTAGGGTGATAATCGCCGGCCTTGACACTGACTATCAGGGCAAACCTTTCGGTCCTATGCCTTATCTGATGGCAGTGGCTGAGGAAGTCCGCAAGGTGCATGCCATCTGTGTCCGCTGTGGCAATCTCGCCAACCATTCACACAGGCTTTCAGACAGCGAGGAGCTCGTGGTCCTTGGTGAAAAGGATGCCTACGAGCCCCTGTGCCGTGAATGTTACAACAAAGCCATTGCCGCCGATAAGGCCAAGGCTTAGTCTTTGATTTCCTTGAGGGCGTCCCTGAGCTTGGCTTCGATTTCTTCAAGCAGCTCGGGGTTGTCCTTGAGAAGCTGCTTTGTGCCTTCCCTTCCCTGGGCCAGTCTCTGGTCATTGTAACTGAACCAGGAACCGCTCTTGTTGATGACACCGTACTCCACGCCCAGGTCAATCACCTCGCCGACTTTGGATATTCCCTCGCCATAAACGATGTCGAACTCCGCCTTCTTGAAAGGAGGTGCCATCTTGTTCTTGACGACCTTGACCCTGGTACGGTTGCCCAGCGCCTCTTCCCCATCCTTGAGCTGGGTCACCCTGCGCACATCGATCCTGACTGATGCGTAGAATTTGAGCGCGTTTCCTCCGGTAGTGGTCTCAGGATTGCCGAACATGACTCCGATCTTTTCCCTCAGCTGGTTGATG
>JBJFDD010000277.1:0-1641 GCA_051889815.1 Candidatus Cryptobacteroides sp.
ATAGAAAACTATCTGAGAATCTGCTCAATTTTTTTCGCGGAGATTGAGCTGCGAGGATTGAAGTCCTCCGAATGGACATAAGCATCAATGCTTTGCAGAAGCTGCATTACGGCAGGTCTTGTCTGCATATCACTTTGAAGGTCAAGCGGAAGAACAAGTATTTTTCCTGCACCAACCTTTGCCTCGAAGCCGATTCCGAGCTTGCGGTTGCTGTCGAAGGCATCGATGACCTGGATGAACGGACGCAGGTCCGAAGGCATGTCCTGCAATTCCATGACCTTCGAATATTCCAGAATGTCCCACCACTGCCAGTCGGTGTGATATGAGGTCGGGAAATGGTCGAATACGTGACTGTCCTCATCAATCAGGCATCCCAGAGTCATCGGGGGCCATGCAAACATTATCGGATTCCAGAAATGGTTGTGGAAGGTACTGCGGCGCCCGTTTACCGAATCCGGCGAAGGGGTCAGCACCACGCATCCTCCTTCCTTCAGGAACTCCCTGACAGGCTGAGAGAAAGAGGTGGCATACATCACGGTTGAGTCGGACTGTGGCATTACCGTGCGCGGATACACCCAGATGTTCCACGAGTTCTCAACACTGTCCCCAACCGAAACCTTAACCTTAAGTTTCTCTGGTTCAGCTACTTTGAGCGAACCTAATGCAAGTTCGAAACTTCCTGCGGGACTTACCGTGTACGGTTTGAAATCGAACTTGCCGGCGCATCCCTTTCTCAGCACCCTTCCCCGTGAGTCCTCAATGCTCCATAAAACAGGAGCTTTTTTCATTGCCCTGTCTGAGTAATTGTACAATTCAACCTTTGCAGAAAAGATTTCATCTGCATTCCATGTGCTCCGGTCATATCTCAGAAGTGCAGTCACCGGGCTGCAGAAACGGCGGTACTCTTCAGCGGTGACCAGTCCCTTCGAGTCCCAGAAAGGATCGAGAATTCCGACAGGAGCATAGCCCTGACCGGTAAAGTCGTTCAATGAGAGCAACTGGAATCCGGCACAATGCGAACTCCTGAGCAGGGCCTCGACCACGGCCTTGTATTCAAGGACAGTAAGCGCTCCCGAGGCACGGAAGAAATCATCAGCCTGGTCCCCCATTCCGTTTTGCTCCAGCATCTGCTTCCAGAGTTCCAGATTTCTGGCCCTGACAGGGCCATCATATTTTTCTATTTCCCTGAAATCCGGGTACATGCATCTCTGGCCAGACTCGTGGGAAATCACAGGCACATCCACATCGCACGCCCCGTTCACGTCCCAGTCCGTTCCCGGACGGCCTTCATAGACCTTTGCAGGGCCCTTCGGGGTGTCCTGGGATATGTAATACTGGTCTGAGGGCACTCTTTTCCTGGCCGTGGATCCGCTGTAAAGGTGGCGCGGATCGGCCTTGATTCCCGTTGCAGTCAGTTCCTCAACGAAATCGAAGTCTCCCTGAATTTCATTGCCGTTGCAATATAGCAGGAAAGAAGGATGGTTGCCATATTCCTTGAGGATGGCGCGAATCTCCCTCCTGAAGAAATCAAAGCGCGCGGAATCCGGCTCTGCGTCCTTTCCCCACATCGGCATTTCTATTTCAAAATTATTGCTGTCCGCTAAAAGTCAGTAAGCGATGAGATATCCATCCGCAGTGCTG
>JBJFDD010000278.1:0-1639 GCA_051889815.1 Candidatus Cryptobacteroides sp.
AAGTACACCCTCGGCTTCAAGTACACCGAAACCGACGGAATCCTGGACTTCAAGATACTGGTCGATGACTCAGTCAACACCCAGTATGACGACATAATATTCATTGCAAGCACAACAGGACTCGCGGAAGTCAGCAAGTACGACATCTGGGCAGGACACGTGGATGTCAGCGCCGACGTTGACGAAAGTGAATATGACCCGGAACAGGTCTATATCGAGTACAGGGCCGCACAGGGCGGTTCATGGGTCAGGATTCCTGCAGAAAGGGAGAGCGAAGGCACCTTCTCAAAGGCCATCACCGGACTGGCCCCGGACACCGAATATGAACTGCGCCTTGTCCTCACATCAACCTCGACCGGGGATGAGGAAATCATCCCGGCGACCTCGACTGTGACCACGGACAAGGCTCCTTCCATTCCGAATGCCGGCATGGAGACAACCTCCAATGACGAGAGTTCGAAATACAAGTCGCTCTATGATCCTTCTTCTCCTGACAAGACCCTCCAGACCAAATGGTGGGACAGCGGAAATGCTGGAAGTACCCTGGTTGGTTCTTCGTCAGTCATCTGCTACCCGGACCAGTCAGACAAGAAGGAGGGAACTCAGTCAATGTGCCTCCAGTCAAGATACGTAGTTGTCAAGTTCGCTGCTGGAAACCTTTTCACCGGACGTTTCGGTGATCTTATCGGTACATCAGGCGGTACAGTCTATTTCGGACGTCCGTTCACCGGAAGGCCTACCGCCCTGCGGGTCTGGGCGAAGTATTCCGGAGGCCAGGTCAACCGGGTAGGCAACACGACTTCCGACATGATCAACAAAGGCGACTACGACCGGGGCAACATCAGGATAGCCCTAGGCACCTGGGACTACAAGAAATACGGAGGTGATGCCGACAGCCCTGTCCTTGTCAACACCACAGACGTGAGCACCTTCGTGGATTTCACTACGGATGCTTCCACAATCGCCTATGGAGAGAAGATTTTCCAGAGCGATGAGGCGAACAGCACCAATGTCTGGCAGCAGATCACCATTCCTCTCGACTACAAGACCACGACCAGATTCCCGACACACATCATCATTTCGTGTGCCGCCAGCATGTACGGCGACTATTTCACCGGATGCGACGAAAGCAAAATGTGGGTTGACGGATTCGAGCTCCTCTACGAATAGATGAAAAGGACTATTATAGGAATATTCACAATTGCTTCCCTGCTCCTGACGGGCCGGGGAGAAGCCAATGCGCAGGTGCTGGACAGGGGACTTTCCCTGTCAAGCATGCCGTCATTCACCCAGAAGGGCAAATGGATGGTCGGCGGGACTGCAAGCTGGACAGCCCACAACAATGACAACTACAGTTTCATCCTGTCCGACGGCATGACATCGACCGGCTACAAGGTCAATGTCAGCCCTGCCTTCTGCTACATGCTCAAGGACAACATCGGAATCGGAGTGCGGATGGGCTATTCCCGGAGCAATTTCAAGCTGGACGAGGCGAACATCGGTTTCGGAGATATCGGAATGGACATCTCTTACATCCACACCCTCAAGCACCACTACGAAATCCAGGGAATCATGAGAAACTACATCCCTATCGGTAACTCGAAGAAGATTGCGCTCTACAACGAGGTCCAGCTCGGCT
>JBJFDD010000279.1:0-5819 GCA_051889815.1 Candidatus Cryptobacteroides sp.
GCGGGATATTCAATAAAAATCCGTATCTTGTGAGGGTATGGAGCAATGGAGCTCCATGCCCTCTGTTTTTGAATCATAATGCACGACTGATAACCTAACTAATATTCACATGAACAGCATCAAGTTATTTGCAACAGCAGCTGTCGCGCTGCTAGCCACCTGCGGAACACTTTCCGCCCAGAAAGTCAACAGCGATTCATGGGCTGCAACCGACGCACTCGGAAGAAAAGTCCGTTCCTACGATGAAGCTCCGGCGAAGAATGACAAGCTTGTCGGCATCTTCTACTGGACCTGGCATCAGGGCAACGACCCGAAGGACTATCAGGTGAAGAACATCTCCGAGATCGTAAGGGAGCACCCGGAAGCTATGAAAGACTACAACCATCCGGCCTGGGGAGACCGCAAACCGGGTTTCTACTTCTGGGAACAGCCTCTCCTTGGTTACTACAAGACCACTGACAAGTGGGTTCTGCGCAAGCATGCCGAACTTCTTGCCGATGCCGGAGTCGATGCTGTTTTCTTCGACTGTACCAACGGTTCCCTTACTTTCAAGGAGTCCTATGAGGCACTTCTCGAGACCTGGTCCAAGGCCAAGGAAGATGGTGTGAACGTTCCGAAGATCTGCTTCATCCTCAATCTCTTCCTCAATCCGGACACCAATGTCTCCCTACGCCAGCTCTACAATGACCTCTATAAGCCGGGAAGATATTCAGACCTCTGGTTCATGTGGAAGGGAAAGCCTTGCATCATGGCTTACCCGGACCTTCTGACGGATTCCGCCCTCGACCAGGAGATCAAGCAGTTCTTCACTTTCCGTCCGGGACAGCCTGACTATGTCAACGGCCCGTTCCCGGATCGCAACGACCAGTGGGGATGGCTCGAGAACTACCCTCAGCACGGTTATGTCGCCTCCAAGGACGAAAACGGCAAGGTCAAGTACGAACAGGCTACGGTAGGTGTCGCACAGAACACCAGCCCGGACAGGAAGGGACATTGCGGTGCTTTCAACGTCAAGGATTCCTACGGCCGCGATTTCTCTGTCAGGAACGGTTTCGACCCGAGGCCTGACGGCTATCTCTATGGGTGGAACATTTCTGAGCAGTGGGAAAGAGCCTATGAGTTGGATCCGGAACTCGTCTTCGTCACAGGGTGGAATGAATATATCGCCGGCATCTGGCTCCCGAAAGACGGATGGCAGGGCGATCCATTCTCCTTTGTCGACCAGTTTGACTGGGCCCACAGCCGCGACATCGAGCCTAACAAGGGTTGGGGAGACAAGGGTGACGTCTATTATCTCCAGCTCGTGGACCGCATCCGCAAGTTCAAGGGCATGACCCCGGCTGATCCTGCAACGGAGGCCAAGAGCATCCGGTTGGGCAGCTTCGCAGACTGGGAGGATGTAGGCCCATATTTCGCAAGTTACAAGGGCAACACCATGCATAGAGACCACGAAGGCCGCTACGACCAGTACTACGTCAACAACACCGGACGCAATGACATCATCGGTGCCAAGGTTTCAAGGGACTCCAAGTATGTCTGGTTCTATGTAGAGACAGCCGAGGCCCTTACCCCGAAGTCCGACCCTCACTGGATGCAGCTCTTCATCGACGTGGACCGCGACAAGGCTACCGGCTGGAACGGCTACGATTTTGTCCTGAACCGTGTAAGTCCTAAGGGCAAGGCCGTCCTCGAAAGAAGCGTCCAGAACAAATGGATCTGGGAAACTGCCGGGAAGTGCAAGTACCGCATCAAGGGCAACAAGCTCGCCATCCGCATCCCAAGAGAGATGCTCGGCATCGGTGACGGTCCTGTCGACATCGAATTCAAGTGGAATGACAACATGCAGGAGGAAGGCAACATCATGGACTTCTATGTCAATGGAGACACCGCTCCGGGCAGCCGCTTCAACTTCGTCTATACGACAAATGATTAACATATTATGAAACTCATTTCAAGATTCTTTGCTGCACTGCTGATTGCCTCAGCAGTGCTTGCTTCTTGCAAGCCTGATGAACCGGACAAGGGAAACACTCCAGAAAAACCCGTTACGAAGCCGGATCCCGAACCGGAGGTCAAGCCGGAACTCAAATCCGTCTCCATTTCCATCATTCCCAACGGGTCTCATGCCGTTGACATCCAGGATTTGGGAAGCAAGACATATTCAATCAAATGTACAGGCGGAGACCCTTACTTCTTCACCTCGAAGTTCACTTCTGATGTCCCTGTTGACCACGCCATTCTCGAGTTCGAGTACAAGTCTGACGCCGACTTGAACGCCGACCTTCAGATTTTTTATGTAAACGGTGCACCGGCAGAGAACAGTTCCAAGAAATACGGTACTCTTCCTGCCTCTTCATCCTTCAAGACCTACACGGTCGAAATCACTTCATTCCGCCAGGCAGGTTGGGGCAAGAAAGGCAACCAGCTCAGGATTGACCCGGGCGACAACGGCGGTCCTACGATCACAATACGCAACCTCAAGCTCCGTCAGATGAACGACGAGGAAAAGAAGGCCTACGGTGATGCCCTGAGCAAGGAGCAGGCAAAACAGGACATGGCAGACAGGATTGACAAGTACCTTGCCACCGATTATCCGTCTTCGGTCAGCAATGTCAGCGTGACCAAGTCCTCAGTCATCATCGAGGGAACCTGCGGAGGTGACGGCACCTATGCCCTTGCCGAGGTTACTCCTTGGCAGGACATCACCGAGATGGAGACTTTCCCTTATGTCGAGAGTATCTCCGGGAAGTCTTTCAAGGTCACTGTTGACCGCGTGGCAAAAGCCCGGGAAGGTATCGACTACGACCGTGTCTTCTCAAAGTGGGCTGTCGTCAAGGTTGATGGGGAAAAGCACATTCTTGATTCACACGGACGTTATGCCGATGATGTAGAGCCTGTCACTTCTCCGGAACCTATTCCACTGAAAAGCAAGAAGGGCATTGCTGCCGGAGACCACGCCTACTATTTCAACGACCTTGCCGATATGCGGTGCGGAAGCAACACGATGAATGTCGTCCTCGACAACCTTATGCCGGGGAAGGGCGCGGACTACACCTTCGGAGGCATCTCCTACAGAATCGGCGACGGAAGGTCCTATGTTGACCGTATTGTATCGAATGTGAAGGATATGGGAATCGTCGTCAGCGCCATCATTCTCTGTCCTAAGGGCGGTGTATTCACAGATCCGGAATGCACTGGAGGCTACTATTCGATGCCGAACATCACGACAGCCGAAGCTTTCAACCATTATGCCGCTGCCCTTTCCTACATGGCATCCCGCTACAACAACATCGACATCAACGGAAGGATTTCACATTGGATCATGCACAACGAGGTCGATGCCGGAACGACATGGACGAATATGGGAGAGCAGCCGATGACGCGCTATCTCGACCGCTACATCAAGTCCATGCGCATCTGCTACAACATCGTCAGGCAGTACGACCAGAATGCTTCCGTCCTGGCTTCCTATACCCACAGCTGGACCGGAAAGGAAGATTACAGCCCGAAGGAAATGCTCGAGAAGACGGTTGAATTCTCAAATGCCGAAGGTGATTTCTGGTGGGGTGTCGCCTACCACCCTTATCCGCAAAACCTCACTGTCCCTTCTTTGTGGAGCAATGACAAGCAGGCTACATATTCAATGGACACAAAGTTCATAACCTTCAAGAACCTTGAGGTGCTTGACAAGTGGATGAAGATGAAGGAAAATCTCTACAAGGGAGAAAAGAAGAGAATATGCTTCCTCTCCGAGAATGGTACCAATTCGCCGTCCTACAGCCAGTCCGATCTCGCCCTGCAGGCAGCAGGCGGATGCTGGGCATGGAAGAAGGTGAAGAATCTCGACGGTATCGACGGCATCCAGTGGCACAACTGGGCGGACAACCGTGCGGAATTCGGTCTCAGGATCGGACTTAGGGCCTTCGATGATGCGGGATTCAACAACCTCGACCCTAAGCCGGTCTGGTACGTCTGGAAGGCTGCCGGAACCGAGCAGGAGGACGAGGTATTTGCTCCGTACCTGAGCACGATCGGCATCTCCGACTGGGACTCAATCATGCATGAGGTGCAATAATCTATCCCTATGATGAGGAAAAACATTGTCAGATTGCTGACCACGACCGCGCTTCTGGCCGTGGCCGGCTTTTCTTCCCGGGCGCAAACGCTTTCCTGGGAGGAGAAAGTGAAAGTCGCCGATGACATTGACGCCTATCTCGCTGCCACCTACCCTTCGAAAGTGACCAAGGTAACCGTCAGCGAGGACAAGGTGACCGTCAGCGGAGTCTGCTCAGGAGAAGGCACTTTCCTGCTTGCCGACATCGTGCCTTGGCAGGATGTGACCGAACTGGAATCCTTCCCGTACACCATCGGAATTTCCGGCGGGAAGTTCAATGTCACTCTCAACCGCTACGTCAAAGGCCGCGAAGGAATTGACTATGACCGTGTCTTCTCGAAGTGGGCTGTGGTCAAAGTCGACGGTACTGCCCAGAAACTCGACTCTCACGCCCGCTATGCCGACGAAGTCGCCCCGAAGGCCAGCCCTGCCCCGCTCAAACTCAGGAACAAGAAGGGCTTCGGTGCGGGAGGCGGCGAACTCTACCTCAAGGAGGTCAAGGAAATAGGCATAGGGAGCGTCACGACGAACATCCACTTGGTGGATGTCCTAAGCGGCGAGGGCGATGACTTTGAATATGGCGGCATCTCCTACGCCTTCGGCAAATCCGTTGAGCAGATCCGCCAGCATCTCAATGCCCTTTCCGAAACCGACGTTGTTGTCTCTGCCATCATCCTCTGTGCGAGGAACTCCGTCTATGCCGACCCTGAGAACGAGGGCGGTTTCTACGCGATGCCCGACCTGACTTCGGCGAAGGCATTCAATGTCTATGCGGCCGCGTTGGAATATCTCGCTTCAACATATTGGGGACAGAACGGAGGACGCATCTCCCATTGGATTATGCAGAACGAAGTTGACATGGGACATGAGTGGACGAATATGGGGCAGCAGCCTGAAACCAGGCTTCTTGACCGGTATGTCAAGTCGATGAGAGTATGCTACAACATTGCCCGGCAGTACGACCAGAATGCTTCCGTGCTTGAATCCATGACCCACAATTGGGTCAACGGGGACGGAGGCTACAGCCCGAAGAGCATGCTCGAGAAGACTTTGGCATATTCAAAGGCAGAAGGTGATTTCCTCTGGGGTCTTGCGTACCATCCTTATCCGCAGGACCTGAGCCGTCCGAAATTCTGGGTGGAGGACACCCGTTCGACCTTCGACCGCAATTCCGACTATGTGACCTTCAAGAATCTTGAGGTTGTCAATGACTGGATTCTCCAGAAGGGACATTTCTACAAGGGCAGGAAGAGGCCTCTTTTCCTATCGGAGCAGGGTACCAATTCTCCATCCTACAGCGAAGAGGATCTGACTCTCCAGGCTGCAGGAGCAGCCTGGGCCTGGAAGAAAACTGCCGCCCTCAAAGGCATAGATGCAATCCAGTGGCATGGCTGGAGGGACCAGAGGGAGGAGTTCGGTTTGCGCATCGGTCTCCACGCCTTTGCCGACGGGGACTATCAGGACCTGCAGCCGAAACCTGTCTACAGGGTCTGGGCTGCCGCAGGCACGAAGGAGGAAGACGAGGTTTTCCGACCTTATCTTGAGGTTCTCGGTCTGAAGAACTGGAAGGAGATTATGCATAAAGTTGCCAGATAGATCTTCCTTTAGGTGACAGGGTTCCCGGATTCGATTTCAGGGAGCCCATGAAAATAAGAGCAGCCGCGCCCGCCCGGGTGCAGCTGCTTTTGTAATAGTACTGGGGAGC
>JBJFDD010000280.1:0-1629 GCA_051889815.1 Candidatus Cryptobacteroides sp.
ATGCACAGGTCGTCACCGGAAGAGTAGTTGACGGGACACGTGCAGCCGACGGGGCCAGCTGGTTCGTAGCCACGGTCAGGAACGGCGGGAAAGTCGCTTCCGCAAAGTGGATGACCACCGGTCTGGGTGTCTATGAGCTCTATCTCAACGGCCAGGTGGTAGGAGAGGAAATCCTCAAGCCGGGTTTCACCCACTACGAAAAGACAAAGCGTTCATTCACCTATGACATCACGGACGCGTTCAATGCAGCCTCTGGAGCCGAGAACGTGCTTGCAGTACAGGTCACCCCGGGCTGGTGGGCTGACAAAATCATCACTCCTGCCGGCCATGACGGCATGATCGGCAAGAAGGTAGCCTTCCGCGGTGTCCTCGAGCTCACCTATGCTGACGGCAGCAAGGAACTCTTCGGAACCGACACACAGAACTGGAAAGCCGGAATCGCCGGCCCTGTCAAGCATGCTGCCATCTTCGACGGAGAAGACTATGACGCACGCGAGGTCCCTGGATATGCCGTTGCCGACAAACTCGGCGTTCCTGAGATCAACAGCGAGTTCAACGGTGAGATTCTCCCGACTGACGGTGCAGAAATCTATCTCCGCAGGGACATCGCCCTCGCTCCGGTCAAGGCCTACGTCTGGAAGGACATTGAAGGCGCCTCCGAGGAGGAATACGGCAAAGTTGTCATCAGCAGGGAATATGCCGCCGGACAGCCGATGACCATTGCTCCGGGAGAGACTCTTGTGGTTGACTTCGGCCAGAACGCTGCCGCTGTCCCTTCATTCGTCTTCAACGCAAAGGAAGGAACAGTCCTTACCTGCCTGCCTTCAGAGCTCCTGAATGACGGCAACGGTGCAAAGAGCCGCGGAATGGACGGCCCTGAAGGAAGCTGCCACCGCCTGAACCTCCGTATCCCGGAGACCGGAATGATCCTCAACTACACCTTTGCCGAAAGCAAGAAGCCGGTAGAGTTCACTCCGACCTGCACTTTCTTCGGCTACAGGCTGGTTTCCATCACCGCAACCGATGAGGTAACCATCAGCTCCATCAAGTCCATCCCTGTGACATCCATTGCCAAGGGCATCGAGACAGGCACCATCACCACCGGAAACGACCTTGTCAACAGGCTCATCGCCAACACTGTCTGGGGACAGCGTTCCAACTATCTTTCCGTCACCACCGACTGCCCTCAGCGCAACGAGCGTCTTGGCTGGACCGCAGACACCCAGGTCTTCACGGAGACCGGTACTTTCTTCGCCAACACCGCCGCCTTCTTCCACAAGTGGATGCGCGACATGCGTGACACCCAGACCGAGCTTGGAGGCTTCCCTGGTGTAGCTCCACAGGCACAGTACGGCGCAGATCCTACTTCAATGATGCGTCTGGGCTGGGCTGATGCTGGCATCATCGTTCCGTGGACCGTCTGGAAGCAGTTCGGAGACACCGGTATCATCGACGAGAACTGGGAGTCCATGGACCTGTTCATGAACCACATCAACGACAACAAGTATGACCACACTGCACTCAGTGCAGAGAACGGAAACTACCAGTGGGCTGACTGGCTCAGCTATGAGCCTCTCGAGAGTTGCTCGGGCACTGCATTCGGTCACGACAAGAATGGCAAATGGGGTC
>JBJFDD010000281.1:0-1626 GCA_051889815.1 Candidatus Cryptobacteroides sp.
GCGTGGTCCCGACAATCGAAAAGAGCCGTGTCCTGTCCTGGATGAAAGCCCACTTTCCGGGCATTCTCTACAAGATTGTAGGCGGAAAACTCTACAAAACCTTCGGAGGACGGCTCAAGTTCTTCGGCATCGGAGGATCCAAGCTTGACCCGGTGGTGGAGGAGTTCCTGAAAAAGGCCGGTTTCCCTTATGCCATAGGTTATGGACTGACCGAAACCGCACCTTTGATCACTGCCGCACCGGTCGGCAAGACAGTTGTCGGGTCAATCGGATTGCCGGCCTACAACGTCGAGGTCAAGCTGCAGAATGTGGATCCGAAGACCGGCGAGGGCGAAATCATCGCCAAGGGAGACAATGTCATGCTGGGCTACTACAAAGACCCTGAGCGGACGAGACAGGCCATCACCGATGACGGCTGGTTCAGGACCCACGACCTTGCATCCGTAGATTCAAAAGGACGCTACTACATCAAAGGAAGGCTCGGAAACATGATCCTGGGACCTTCAGGAGAGAACATCTATCCGGAAGAAATCGAGCAGGTCATCAACCAGGTGCGCGGAGTAAACGACTCCCTGGTGATGGAACGTGACGGAAAACTTGTGGCGCTTGTCAGATTCGACGAGGATGTAATCAACTGGAACCAGGAGCGGGAGGACAACTTCTTCGAAAACCTTCAGGCCAAGAAAAAAGCTGTCCTGGATTTTGTGAACAAGCATGTCAACAAGCAGTCCAAAATAGGCGAGGTCGAGGCGATGAAGGAAGACTTCGAAAAGACTGCAACCCAGAAGATCCGCCGTTTCAAGTATCAGGACGGAACAAGCTACAACTCTGACAAGAACATCGGCAAGAGCAAAGAGGAAAGCAAATGATCGGGACGATAGTCAACACTTTCTGCATTCTGGTCGGCAGCCTTACCGGTTCCCTCATCAAAAAAGGGATCAGGCCCGAAGTGCAGCAAGTGATGTTCACGGCCATGGGACTCGCCTCCCTCGGCCTGGGTTTCAACGCCTTCAGTTCCCATTTCTCCCAGAGCAGCTACCCGGTCCTTTTCATAGTCGCACTGGCAGTGGGAGGACTTGCCGGCACGGCTCTTGACCTGGACGGCAGATTCAAGAGGCTTGTAGAAAGACACTCGCATGATGAAAGCGAAGAATCAAAATCAAAGGGCGGACTCGCCAAAGGCCTGTCCACAAGCATACTTCTGTTCTGCATCGGGACCTTCTCAATTGTCGGTCCGATGAACAGCGCTCTCTACGGCGACAACACTTTCCTCTTCACAAATGCAACCCTGGACCTCATCACGTCAATGGTCTTCGCGACAACCTACGGAATCGGGATAGCATTTGCGGCTCCTGTCCTGTTCTGCTGGCAGGGGCTCTTCTATCTGATTGCCATGCTGGCCGGGAGCATTATTCCCGAAGCACTTATCCACGAAATAATCTCGGTCGGAGGTATCCTGATTGTTGCCTCCGGATTGAGCCTTCTGGGGATCAATGACTGCAAGTCATTGAACCTCATCCCATCCCTTCTCGTCCCAGTACTGTTCTTCCTGATACTGCAGCTCTTCTGACGGGATATTCAAAAAAGGCAACACTATTCACTTGAATCTGATGCCTTTTAAAATTT
>JBJFDD010000282.1:0-5768 GCA_051889815.1 Candidatus Cryptobacteroides sp.
CAGAAGAAAATCTTCATCGACGGCCAGAACAACTATCTGACCGTTCTGAAGAACCTGCCGATGTCCGTACGGCAGGCGGCCTCTGACTTCGAGGACAAATATTCAAATGCCTTCATGGAGGATGTCAGGAGCGAGTGGCGCGGTCCGAAGGTACTTGCCTTCTCCCTTTCGATGCTCGTTTTCCTGTGCGTTTCCATATTCCTGAGCTATCTGATCCTTCACCTTCTCAAGAAGCGGGTCGAAAGGCTCCGTACGGAATCTTTCCGCAAACGTGAATTTACAATACACCTTCTCATCAGTGTCCTCCTCTTTTCGGTCACGCTTGTGATTCTCCGTGCATTCGTCCCAAGCTCCCATTTCATCCGGATGGCATCAGGGATTCTTCTCCAGTTCTCTATCCTGATGGCGACAATCCTTGCTTCCATCCTTTCGAGAGCCGACATGAACCAGGTCAACAATTCCCTTCGGATCTATGTTCCGGTGCTCCTGATGGGTCTTCTGGTGATTACCTTCAGGATCATATTCATCCCCAACAGCGTCATAAACCTGGTCTACTCTCCGCTTCTGGCGGGTTTCGCCATCTGGCAGTACCACACTGTCCGCAAGTACGGAAGACTTGTGAACAAGACGGACAGGAGTTTCGCAACGATGTCCCTTGTCATCACCGTGATTACTCTTGCACTCGCTCTTGCCGGCTACTCACTCCTCGGCCTCCAGGTCTACATCTGGTGGATCTTCCAGCTTACCGTGCTGCAGATTATCTATGCAGGCAAAGATTCCCTCAGGAGGTACCGGATGACGGTCGTGGAAAAGAAGATCCAGTCCTACAAGGAGCAGTACCCTTCCTACCGGTCGAAGGACAAGGGCGCCTACATCCGGGTGACATGGCTCCATGACATGTTCGACATGGCACTGGTCCCTCTGTTCGTTGTGCTGTCTGTTCCTGCCTGCCTGTATTTCGCATCGAAAGTATTCGACCTGACAGAGGTCTGCATGAACGCGTTCACCCACAATTTCTTCAACTACGACTACCTGCACCTCTCGATGAGCAAGATAGTGATCATCATAGGCCTGTATTTTATTTTCAGGTACATCTGCTACCTGCTGAGGTCATTCTACAAGGTCTATATGATGCACAAGGCAATCCGGATGTCCGGCACGGGCTTCGTCCGGGAGAACGAGGTGAATGTAACATTGCCGAACAACATAATCGGCATCCTTGTGTGGGGTGCCTACCTGATTGTACTGGTCTTCCTGCTGAACATTCCGACCGACAAGATTTCCGTTATTGTGGCAGGTCTTGCAGCCGGTCTGGGATTTGCCCTGAAGGACATCCTGAACAATTTCTTCTACGGGGTACAGCTTATGTCCGGCCGTCTGCGTGTGGGTGACACCATCGAGTGTGACGGGATCAGGGGCACGGTGGAAAGCATCAGCTATCAGACTACCCAGATCAAGGGACTGGACGGAAGCCTGGTGGCCTTCCCGAACAGCACCCTTTTCGCCAAATCATTCAAGAACCTGACAAAGAGTGATTCCTACGAGTGCGTCAACATCCCTGTGGGGGTCGCCTACGGAACGGATGTGGAATATGCCAGGAAAGTCATCCTCGAGTCCCTGTCACCTCTTCTGCACGATGACAAGTTCGGCAGGAGCATGGTCAAGGACAGTTTCGGGATACAGGTTCTCCTCACCGGATTCGGGGATTCGAGCGTCGACCTTACAGTGAGACAGTTTGTTCTGGTCGAATACCGCGGAGCCTACGTTGCCCAGGCCAATGAGCTGATCTACTCCGCCCTGAATGCTCACGGAATAGAGATTCCGTTCCCGCAGGTTGACGTCAATTTCAGGAATCCGCTCAAGACAGAACAATACGAAGACAGACAATACAAAGGATAATCTATATGAGTAAAGCATTAGTTACCGGAGCCTCGCGGGGAATCGGCAAGGCAATAGCGCTGGAACTGGCTTCACTCGGTTTCGACCTTGCCCTGGTCGGCCGTGATGTGGAAGCCCTGGAAGCAGTTGCGGACCTGGCACAGGAATCCGCAGGAGAGACGGAAATCAATGTGGTGAGCATCCCGGCTGACCTGGCTGATGCCGATTCCCCTGAAGAAATTGTGTCGCAGACTGTCAGGTGGCTGGGCGGAATTGACCTCCTTGTCAATTGCGCCGGAATAGCCCAGGCCGGAAGTTTCACGGAGGTTACCCCTGAACAGTGGGACAGGATATTCGCTGTAAATGCCCGCGCTCCCTTCTTTCTATGCAAGGCTGCCCTGCCTTATCTCAAGGAGTCCGAAAAACCTATGGTCATCAACATCGCTTCTGTCGTCGGCTTCAAGGGCTACGCGAACCAGAGCGTCTATTCCTCCTCAAAGCATGCACTGACCGGCTTTACCAAGGTTTTTGCCAAGGAAGTCCAACCTTTCGGAATCAGGGTCCATCTCATAAGTCCCGGAGGAGTCGCCACTGAGATGGTCCGCCAGACCCGGCCGGACATCAATCCGGAAGATCTCATCCAGCCGGAGGAAATATGTGAAATCGTGAGGTTCCTTGTCACAAGAAAAGGCAAGGGAACGATTGACCAGTTCTACATCCGCCGTTTCAATTCCCTTGCATTCGACTAGTTCCGGAATCCAATCAGGCTCCGGAAACGTATTTCATGATTGCCAGTGAAAGTCCGTCCTCGTCCACTGAAAGTGTGACGTGGTCGGCATGAGCCTTGACCTCATCGGAAGCATTGCCCATTGCAACTCCCACGGCGGCATGTTCAATCATAGGGATGTCGTTGGCTCCGTCTCCGATCCCCATTGTCTCGCTGATGCTGAAGCCGAAATGTCCTGCCATTACATCCATTCCGTATGCCTTGCTGATTCCGTTGCCGACGATGTCCACGAATCTCTCGTTCCATCTTTCCGTGTGGCAGGACGGCATCAGTGAAAGGAACCGCCTGTCTTCTTCACCGGAGGGGAAGAAGCCGGTTATCTGAAGGATCTCCATTCTTTCTGCCAGTGCAACCGGATCCTTTGTGGAAAGAAAGTCAGGAATACTCCGGATTCCTCCCGGAATGTCCCCAAGAGCCAAGCCACCCGTTGCGAGGAAGTCAGTGACCTGCGCACTTTCGGGATGGTTCATGAATATGCCTTCTGCACCCATCGCCACCACGGGGACATCTCTTATGAGCACATCTGTCAATGCGGCGGCGACATCTTCAGCCTGCATCGTCCTGCAGCTTATGTCGTTGCCTGAGGAATCGATGCAATGCGCTCCTGTAAGTGCGACAATCCCGTCATTGTCTATTAGGGAAATGTTGGAAAGGAAATGTTTTGCTCGGCTGGTGCAGAGAAATACCTTTACCCCCGCCTCCCTTGCCTTGCGGATTGCCTCGGAAGCGCTTTCGGGAATCTTTTTAGTTACTGTGGATATTATGGTTCCGTCCACATCCAGAAACAAAGCCCTGATCATCTGTTGTCCTTGCATCTTTATCCCTGATGGGCCGGCCTGAGAAGATCAAGCACAACCTTGACCGGGTTGAACGTCTCCAGGGGCACTTCCACGAACAGGGTGTTCCAATCGCTCATCGCCCCGTTCCAGAGTCCCGGAAGTTCGAGGGCCTTGAGTTCGCGTCCCTGGAAACTCTTCGAACTGATAAACCCTGCCTCCTCGTCAACATGGTCTGTGAGGTCGAACTTCCTGCCCTTGTAGTCGCGAAGGCAGCAGACGATGTCCACCGGATTGAAATGCGTGGCATTCTTCATCATCCCGGCAGTCTCGGGGTCATCCGGATTGATCTGGACACTCTCTAGGATCTGCAGGTTCGTCGAGCCGTCCTTGCCCTCGACAATGAAAGGACCGCCTCCCGGCTCTCCCTGGTTGCGGACCATGCCGCAGACTCTGACCGGCCGGTCCAGCTTGTCCCTCAGCAGGGCTATCCTTTCGACCGGGTCATCAGCCCGTGGCAAGGTGATGCATAGTTCCGTGTCCAGGAATTCCTCAATCCTGCCGCAAAGGGAAGCACCTTCTTCCGAAGACGGATCTTCAAGGGCATCGATTTCTCCCAGGAAAGCGAATATCCTGTCCCTCAACTGGAGACATTTTCCCATGAGCACTTTCTTGTATCTTGAGGTAGTCTCCAGGAGCCTTTCGTTGGAGACATTGTCGATGTTCTTGATCGAGACAAGTTCGTCTTCAACCTTGTCCAGGTTGTGAATCAGGGCACCATGACCTGCAGGGCGGAACAGCAGCTCCCCGTTGTCTTTCCTGAAAGGTTCGTTTGCACTGTCCACTGCTACGGTGTCCGTAGCCTTGTCCTGAAAGGTGAAAGAGATGTTGAAGCGCACGCCATATTCCTTCTCGAAAGTATCCTTGACTTCCGCCAGGGCTGCTTCAAACAGGTCCCTGTGCTCAGGGGAAATGGTGAAAGTCAGGTTGACAGAACCGTCCGGATTGCGCATGTATTCCTGTCCTTCGACAAGATGCTCCGCGAATGCGGTTCTCGTCCGTCCGTCAGGATATCGGTGGAACTTCAGGACACCCTTCGGCTTGCTTCCGTAGCCCAGGCCTTCCGGCTCCAGCAGGAGGGAAGCGGCCTTGAGGCGGTATTCCCTGGTGTCCTCGGGCAAACCGAACAGGCTCTCATCCCAGAATGCGAACCTGGTGATTTCTGAGGCAAGCTTCGAGACAGGGGAGCCTTTCTCGACGTCCTCTCCGTTTTTGAGCACTGCAAGGCCTGCGAATATGTCCTTGAACATCCTGGAGGCGGCACCGGAGGCGGGAACGAACTTGCTCTTTCCTGCAATCCGTGCACTGTCACAATAGGCTGCGGCTTCGTCTTCACCGGCCTTGTCCAGCACAAGGATGCCCCTCCTGGGGGTTGCGGGCGCTACGATTTTCATCCATGGGAAGCCCTTCCTGAAGCGCTCTATCTGTGATTCGACTGATTCTGTCGAGATTCCTCTTCTCTCGATCTGCTCAATGTCTTTCCGGGTAAGCATAATTTTAGGTATAATTGGTTATTCGATACCAAATATAGTCACAATATGCTTATCTTTGAAGAGTCCAGATGCGAAATAATCGAACAATTGACAGAATATGCATTCAATATTGTCAAAAACCGGAGCGATTCTCATTGCCGTCCTGACTTTTCCGGCCGTATCCCCGGCACTGGAAGCCAAGGCCCCCTTCAAATCCTGCCGCAAGCCGGCTTATGTCGCTGATGGTTTTGACGTTTCCAGATAATCATTATCCAAATTGTCATGTCAAAGGAAATAGAAAGGAAATTCCTCATCCGCGGGGATTATTCGGAAGAAGTCTACGAGAGCCATCACATAGTGCAGGGTTATCTCTGTCATGTGACCGGCAAGACGGTACGTGTCAGAATCCTGGATGACAAGGCTGTCCTGACCATCAAGGGCCCTTCAGACAATTCCGGAATAGGCCGGTTCGAATGGGAGAAGGAGATTACCCTGAAGGATGCCGCGGAACTGCTTTCGATAGCCGAACCCGGCCTGATAGACAAGACACGCCATCTGGTAAGGAACCATGATGGAGCGCATGTCTGGGAAATCGATGAGTTCCACGGGGACAACGAAGGCCTGGTGGTTGCCGAGATTGAATTGGGCAGCGCAGATGAGCCTTTCGGTCGCCCGGAGTGGCTGGGTGAGGAGGTTTCACTGGACCGGAGGTATTTCAACTCCAGCCTGATCCGTCATCCTTTCAAGGATTGGTAGCAGTCCCTCCGGCAGCATATTCAAGAGCCGCCTCGATGT
>JBJFDD010000283.1:0-5756 GCA_051889815.1 Candidatus Cryptobacteroides sp.
GGAAGGGTTGAAAATCTGATTTCTTATTCCTGACAACCACGCGTTCAATACGGCGCGGTACCGAGGTCATTATCTCATACGGTATCGTGTCGAGAATATCCGCAATCTCACTAACGGAAGGTTCTTCCCCGAAGATTGTGACGGTGTCCCCCACCTCACAGTCCACTCCCGTCACATCAATCATGCACATGTCCATGCAGATGTTGCCGATTGTAGGGACACGGTGTCCGTTGAGGGAGAAACGCACATTCCCGCAGCCCAGGCGGCGGTCTATTCCGTCAGCATAGCCGACAGGGATGGTCGCGATTCTCGTGCCTTCGGGGGCAATCATTCCATGCTGCCCATAGCCTATGGCCCCATCTCCCGGATGCAGGTCCTTGATCTGAAGAATCTTGACCTTGAGCGAAGCGACACTCTTGAGCCTGACATCGGGCAGGGCGCTTATGCCGTATATTCCCACTCCAAGGCGCACCATGTCATGCTGGGCATAGGTAAAGCGTTCAATGCCCGCTGAATTCAGAACATGCAGGATCGGGTGATAGCCAATGGCGGACTCGATCCTGGCGGCATTATCTTCGAAAAGGCTGATCTGCCCGCGGGTGAAATCATCCATCGAAGGGTCCTCGGCAACGCAGAGATGTGAATATACCGATTTTACCCTGACCAGGCCAGTCTGCCCAAGATGAGCAATCAGTTCATCCAGTTCATGGGTCATGAATCCCAGGCGGTGCATCCCCGTGTCGAGCTTGATGTGCACCGGATAGTCCTTCACTCCCCTTGCGGCAAGTACTTTTTCCAGGGCAAGAAGAGTGGAGAGGTTCGGGATGCCCGGCTCAAGACGGTTGTCAACAATCTCATCGAAGAAATCCGTCCCCGCCGTCAGGACCAGAATAGGAAGGCTGATTCCGGCCTGCCTCAACTCAACTCCTTCAAGCGGAAGGGCGACTGCCAGATAGTCAGCCCCGGCGTTCTGCATCATGGAAGCGAACTCAACGGCACCGTGACCGTACGCGTTGGCCTTGACAAGAACAAGAAGTCGGGTGGAGCGATTGAGCTTCGACCTGAAATACCTGTAGTTGTCAAGGCAATTGGCAAGATCCAGTTCCAGCCTTGAAAAATCTGTTTCGCGATTTGACATTATCGTTTGCGGGCTTCTGCCGTTTATCCTGCAAATTTACGGTATTTATCTGATATTCGACTGACAAATATTCATGATTATCATCTTTTGGAGTTATGGTCCGGTAATTGAAGTTCATACGGCGACCTTACATATCAATTTCAAATGAGTACACAAACAATCTGGCTCCTTCTGATAGGAGCAATGATACTTAGCTACATCGTCCAGCAGATGCTGACGAGCAGATTCAACAAGTATTCAAAGGTAGGAATAAGCCTGACAGGAGCGGAAGTAGCCCGCAAGATGTTGGCTGACAACGGAATACACGATGTGCAGGTAACTTGCACCAGGGGCACCCTGACGGACCATTACAATCCGGCAACCAAGACTGTCAACCTCAGCGAGTCGGTGTACGGAAAGAGAAACATCGCAGCAGCAGCCGTCGCCGCCCACGAATGCGGTCACGTAATCCAGCACGCAAAGGGCTATGCTCCGCTGAAGATGCGTACGGCACTTGTCCCGATTGTCAGTTTCGCCAGCAATGCCGTGCAGTGGGTGCTTCTCCTGGGCGTTCTCCTCATAGCAATCACCCCAGCCCTTCTCTGGGCCGGGATAGGGCTGTTCGCCATGACCACCCTGTTCAGTTTCATCACCCTGCCGGTTGAAATCAACGCCAGCAGAAGAGCCGTTGCATGGCTGGAGGACGCGGGAATCACCACTTACGAGACAAAACCCATGGCATCGGAGGCCCTGATGTGGGCTGCGGGGACTTATGTGGTTGCTGCAATAAGTTCTCTTGGAACTCTTCTGTACTACGTTTCAATCGCCATGTCTAGAAGAGACTAGGAGGACACTCGTCCAGTTGCGACAGGATTCTTTCCATCGTCGCTTCGCGGAAAACGGACGAGACATTCTTGACACCGAAACGGCTGCAGTATTCTTCAACTGCAGCTTTTTCCTTGTCATTGAGGTAGATCACCTGCCTGTGCCTGCGGACCAGAGCGGACTTCTGCCGGGCAAGATAGACAGCTGAAGGGGCCTTGACGGGGTTCTTTTTCTTTCTGCCCAAAACTGATTGATTTTGTAAAGTGGTGTTAGTCTTTGCACAAAAATAACTATTTTTGCATTAAATACACTATAAACTGATGGACAATAAAGTTTTGATCTTCTCAGCCCCTTCCGGAGCAGGGAAAAGCACGATAGTAGGACACATTCTCGGCATCTGGAAAGACACGATGGAGTTTTCGGTTTCCGCCACATCAAGGGCACCGCGCGGCACGGAGCAGAATGGCAAGGAGTACCATTTCGTCACTCCGGAGGAGTTCCGCAAACTCATTGAGGAAGACAGGCTCGTTGAATATGAAGAAGTCTACAAAGACCATTTCTACGGCACCCTCAAGTCCGAGGTCGAAAGGATATGGGCAGCCGGACACACAATAATTTTCGATGTGGATGTCAAAGGCGGAATCAATCTGAAGAAGTACTTCGGGGATAAGGCCTTGTCGATATTCATAAAGGCGCCATCCGTCGAAGTCCTCAGGCAGCGCCTCGTCAAAAGGGGTACGGACAGTCCCGAGGCAATAGCCGAGAGGGTCGCAAAGGCTTCCAGGGAGATGGAATTCGCTCCGCAATTTGACTATGTCCTGGTCAATGATGACCTTGCCACCGCATTCGGAGAAGTCGAGAAGGTCGTGGAAGACTTCCTTGACGACGGAAAGCTGAACTATTCCACATTCATCTAGAATCCCAGTGAAAATCGCAGTCTATTCCGGCTCATTCAACCCTCTCCACATAGGCCACCTGGCAATCATGCGCCACCTGACCCTTGAGGAAGAGTTCGACATGGTGTACCTTGTGGTTTCGCCGAAGAACCCTATCAAGGATTCGATAGACGAGAGCAGTGCAGAAGAGCGCCTGGAGGCGGCTCGCGAAGCAGTTGCAAGACATCCTGAGCTCAAGGTCAGGGTTGAGGACATTGAAATGAATATGCCCTCGCCACAATATTCAATTAAAACTCTCGAAGCTCTGCGCCAAAGGGAACCGGAAAATGAATTCAGCCTGGTCATCGGGGCTGACAACCTTGTCTGTTTCAGGAAATGGAGAGACTACGGCAGGATCCTTTCGGAGTTCGGAGTCATTGTGTTCCCAAGGGAAGGATATGACGCCAGGAAGACAAAAGAGGACCTTGAGGCCGAAGGCAACGGGCTTTACAGGATCAGCCTGGTGGATGCTCCGCTAGTCACCGTTTCCTCAACCTTCATCCGCCGCTCCATCAGTGAAGGCAGGGACATTTCCTCCCTGTTGATGTAGATGCTTGTGCAGTTGCCAGGAGTTGTAAAGATTGTGCCAGATACTGTAGAACCCTCCGGCTACTGACACAATCGGTTCCATGAAAGTGTAGCCCATCCAGATAGCAAAGACGGTGTTTTTCTGTCCCAGTGACTGCCCGAGGGTGATCTCCTCGCGCGGCCCGTACATCCTGCCGACTCTCCGGCCTGCCCAGAACTGGAAGATGCAGCTGACCAGGGATGCTGCGGCGATGGCGGCAAGTAGCCAGTAACTTCCTTCAAAATGGTAGATTGCCCTGGTACTCATCATTATCGCCAGGGTCAGCGAAACAGCCCAGATGTAGAAAGCGAGATCGGTCAGGCCCATCAGGAAAGAATGCACCCCCGGCATAAGATACCTGACAAGCCATGCTGCCAGGCAGGGAAGAATCAGAAGAGGAAAGACCTTTGCGAGAATCCTGAAAAAGGCCGTGACAAAGGTGATGTCCCCATCACGGTACAGGAAAGGAATCACAGCAGGAACCAGCACCGCTACCATGAGGTTGACCATAATCGTGTAGGTCACAGCATGAGCCATGTCCCCGCCGAGTTTGCGCACCACCACTGCGCAGGCGGTCGCTGTCGGGCAGATCATGCAGAGCATGGCAGCTTCAAGCGGAATCCGGAAGCGGCTCACAAGGGAGGCAAAAGTGCCGGAGTGATTTACCGCCCAGGCGACAGGCAGTGCAAGAAGCACAAAGGACAAGCCTTGGACAAGCAGCAGCAGGAATTGCCAGCGGTGAAGCCTCAAATCCTTGGGAGCAATCCTGCAGAAGCTCAGGAAAAGCATTATGAATATCAGAACCGGCTGGACGAATCTCACCACGTAGAGCATCTGGGGCCCCATATGATGGACGGAAGGCAGTTCATGATAGACATCATACATAAGGACGCCCGTCACCATTGCGATGACGAGCATCCATTCCTTTACGAAAGACAATAATCTGGACAATACCTACCTGCGCCTTTTGGAACCTTTCTTTCTCTTTCCCGAAACCGCCTTCATCACAACGAAAACGACAATCGCGAGGGCAGCGACTCCGAGGATGATGTAGGTTGAAAAACTCATCGCATCGCCCTTGACACGGGACCACATTGCAATAAGCCTTTCAGTGTCTTCCGGAGCCCAGTCGTGTTCCATGCAGCAGCGGTCGATAACCGTCTTGTCAGCGAACATGACCGGATTGACACAAACAGAATCGGCTCCCTCCCCGAAGAAATAGCTCAAGTCAATCGGAGGATAACTATCGTCAATGATAGCTTCAAGCATTTCAGGAGACCCGTTCGAACTGCTGTATCCGACCTCGAGCGAGTTGCGGATGGCATTCTCCGGCTTGCACATGAAATTGATGAAATACCTTGCGGCCTTGACGTTCTTAGCATATTTAGGGATAACCCAGCCGTCGAACCAGACTGTAGCGCCCTCCTCAGGGACGGCATAAGCAAGGTCCACACCGACTGCGGCGGCCTCATCTATGGCCCAGGCGGCATCACCGCTCCATGCAAGGTCAATCCAGGCTTTCTCCTGGGTCAGGCTTTCCTTGCCGAAATCAGCCTCCCAACCTCCGACAAGATCGCGGCCTGCGCAAAGGTAGTCCTCAATCTGCTTCATCGATGCCTCGGAAGAGTCATACATAAGGGAGTCCATGGCCTCGAGGTCGAAAGACCCGTCTTCATTCCTGATTTCATCCTGATGGAAATAGAGCAGGAGCTGGCTATAGACATCCCTCGGGGCGTCCTTGATGAGGATCATTCCTGAATATTTCTCATTGTGGAGGGCATCCCAGGTGCGCAAGTCCTCAGGATCGACCTTGGAGGCATTGTACAGGAAGCCTGTGAAGCCCCACATGTAGCCTACTGAATATTCAGTGGCATCCTTGCCCTTCCCGTCAGTGATATGCCTGAACTGGTTGATGATATAGGGAGAGATGCTGCCATCTATGTAGTTCGGGGTGTCACCGAAATCCCTTTCGATAGGGAGCAGGAGATCATTCTTGAGCATCCTCTCGATAATGTAGTCGGAAGGACAGACAACGTCAAAGTCCTCGTGTCCTTTCTCAATTTTCGAGAGCATGGTCTCGTTGATGTCGAAGACCTGGTAGACGACCTTGACAGGCTCTCCGGTCTGCTCTTCATACCACTGCTCAAACTCTCCGATCAAATCCTCGTCGATGTAGCTTGACCAGTTGTAGACCTTCAGGACCTGACTCCTGTCAGAAGAGCATGCCGCGAACATGACGGCGGCAAGTGCAAAAGCAAGTAATTTCTTCATTTCTAAAACAATAAGGTAATGTAATCAAGGTTGTATCATG
>JBJFDD010000284.1:0-1619 GCA_051889815.1 Candidatus Cryptobacteroides sp.
CATATTTCTCCCTGAGGGTGGAGTTGAGGATGGAATTGGATGCAGGACCGCCTAAAATGTTGCATAGCAGCACGGTAGCAAATCTGTCTTCTTCAAAAAGGGAGGGGGCGAGAGCCCCGATTATGCAGTTTGCCTGGTGGTTCCGCTTGTTGAGCTTCTTGAAAAACTGCCCGTTGCCCTTGAATATTTCCTTCTTGTGCTGTTCTTCGCTGCCAATACTCCTGCTTCCTGTGCCGAGAAATTCCCCAGCAAGTTTTCTGACAACTTTCTCGAGTGCAGCCTCATCATAGTCAGCCACGACACTGAATGACATCTTTTCGGGCGTGAATTTCTCACGTACGAAGCGCTTCAGCTCGTCGCAGCTTATCTTTTTAACGGACGAAGCCGTACCGAGAATCGGACTGCTGAGCGGATGCCCCTTGAAGATGAGTTCCTCGAACTTGTCATAGATGTCCTCCGAAGGGCTGTCCTTGTAGGAGTTGATTTCGTCAATTACAACCGATTTCTCTTTCTCGATTTCTTTCTCCGGGAATGATGCGGACGTTGCCAGCTCAAACAACAGCGATGCAGCCTTGTTCAAGTCCTCCTTGAGCACGGTCGCGTGGAAAACGATTTCCTCCTTTGTCGTGAATGCGTTGAGTTCGCCTCCTAATTTGTCGAGATAACTGTTTATTACTGAGGCGCTTTTCTTGTGTGTGCCCTTGAAAATGGTGTGTTCCGTGAAATGGGCTATTCCGCTGTGGAAGCCTTCCTCATCCCTTGTCCCGCATTTGATGCTCAGTGCACAATAAGCCACGGATGAACTGCTGCGCCTTACGGCATATTTCATCCCGCAATCTGCCTTTCCGCTAATCATAATTTCCTGGATAATGCAATTCTTTTCAAATCTTCCTGAAGGAAGACAGCTCCCATCTTCTTGGTTATCCTGTGTTTTTTGTAGAAGAACAACTCATGTGTAGAAGGATCGATTAGCATCTTGTAACAGAATGAACCGTTTGACGGATTGGTCGGTGCAACGACATAGCTTACAACGACTCCGTCTGCCTGGTCGATTATCAGCTGATCGGCATCGTCACTGTCCATCACCTCGAAGCTGCTGTCAAACAATGACTTGAGATTATTCTCATCATAACCCTCCCCGAGATCGTCTTCGGCGAAAACAAGTTTCTTGTCTTTCGCCCTGGAGAGGTTGGACACATAGCTTCCAAGGCCGCTGTATGCGTTCAGGTCGCTTTCCATGGATCCGAGGGCGTAGTCTTGTATGATGTCGAGAAAAGCTCCCAGAACGGCGAATTCTCTTCCTGAAGGGGAGTTCGCTGATGCCAGGGGAATGCTGACGATTTCCAGCATTTCTTCAATTCCATTCTCAGCCTTCTCGCCTCCTTTTACCAGCGTAAGGAACTGGATACCAGGCTCTTCCTCTTTTCTGAACTGCCCTTTGACCGTGGTCAGAAAGTAGTAGTCTTCGCTCGTTTTTATTTTGTTGAAATCTTCCAGTGTGCAGAATTCAAAAGGGGAGACCCTCCATCTGGCAGAAACTTCTTCTTTGAGTGCTCCGTCCAGAAATGGATTTCCATTTAGGACGACCTTGGTTGTTTTCTGGGTAAAATCTCCGATTT
>JBJFDD010000285.1:0-1615 GCA_051889815.1 Candidatus Cryptobacteroides sp.
AGCATCACTCTTGAGGCTCCTGTCGACATGGCAGGCCGATTCTACTATACTGCCGAAGGGGAAAGTACTGTAAACTCAGGCTCCAAGGTAATCACCCTCAACACAACCAAGACAAGTGATGTTTTCTTCGCCTGTCTTCCAGCTGACCTCAGTGGCCAGAGCCTCAAGGTTGTCATTTCTGCCGGTGGCAACACCTACACAAAGAACATCAACCTTGCCGGCAAGACTCTCAACTTCAAGGAGGGTCACGTTTCAAAGTTCTCTGTTGACATGTCCGGTGTCAAAGCCGATGCAAAGGTTGTCTACAACCTCGTGACCGACCCAACCACCCTCAAGGTCGGCGACAAGGTCATCATCGCCGCTCAAGATGCAGATGTTGCCCTAGGTACTACCCAAAACACCAACAACCGTTCTGCTGCAGACATCACCAAATCCGGCAACACAGTTGTCAATCCTGGTGCTGCAGTCCAGATTCTTACACTTGAGAAGGGTTCACGTGACAACACTTGTGCATTCAACACAGGTGCGGGTTACCTCTATGCTGCGTCTGCTACCACCAACCAATTGAAGACCCAGGAATCCATCGACGCAAATGCCTCATTCAGGATTTCCTATGCTGATGGTGTCACCACCGTCATGGCAAAGGGTACAAATTCACATAACCGCCTGCAGTACAACAGCACTTTAAAAATCTTCAGTTGCTATGGTTCCAGCCAGAAAGAAGTAGTAATCTACAGCGACGGCAAAGGCACCGGTGCACAGTTGTTCTCTAGTGCGGTTGATGCTACTCCTACTTATGCCAGCCTTGCTGAACTGGTTGCCGCAGGTGCGCCGACCGGTGGAAAGGTCAACGTGACTCTCACCAATGAGAAGATCATCAGAAAGTATGAATCAACATCTAATCCTGGAACATATAATGGTATTTTCCTCAAGTCCGGAGACCAGGAGGTAGAAATCTACCGCGCCGGTGTCCCTACTGATTGGGAAGTAGGAGGCACTGTCAGCGGCACCCTCAAGGAATGTGACTGGAAGAACTACAATGGGACATGGGAACTCTGCCCTACCGACTGGTCTGAACTCACCTACACAGCCCCTGCTGGCGATACTCCAGCTACTCCGACCTACGCCAGCCTTGCTGATCTCGTCGCTGCTGGTGAACCTACGGGAGGGAATGTTAATGTTACCCTAACAAATGAGGAGATTATTAGCATCTACACTTCAGCAGGCCACCGAAATGGCATTTTTCTCCAGGCTGGTGACCGGCAGATTGAGATTTATTGCCTGGACGTCCCTGATGCGTGGGTAGAAGGCGGAACCGTCAGCGGTACACTCAAGGAATGTAAGTGGAAGAACTACAATGGGACATGGGAACTGTGCCCTAACGACTGGACTGAACTCACCTACACAGCCCCTACCGGCAGTTCTTTCAACATGACATATTCTTATGGAACCTCATTTGACGGTTGGTCTTTGACCGACTATGAAGATAAGGGAAATTATTATCTGGTACCTGCCACAGGAAATGAAAGCGTAGCAACGATTTCCGGAATATTCAACGGTAAAACCATCTCCTCTGATGTTGTGGTATATTTGAATGTGGCAACTTTTGGAAGTG
>JBJFDD010000286.1:0-5724 GCA_051889815.1 Candidatus Cryptobacteroides sp.
AAGGAATAATTTCACAGGTGATAGGACCTGTTGTTGATGTACATTTCGAGGACGATTCCGAAAACCTCAGGCTGCCCGGGATCCACGAATCCCTCAAGGTCGATGCCGGGGAAGGCCGAAAGCCTTTGGTAATCGAGGTTCAGCAGCACATCGGCGAAGACACTGTCCGTTGTGTGGCCATGGATTCCACGGACGGACTCCGCAGGGGGATGAAGGCGGTCCGTACCGGTGCCCCGATCTCAATGCCTTCGGGCTCCCAGGTCAGGGGACGGGTCCTGAATGTGGTTGGAGACCCGATCGACGGTCTAGGAGATTTGTCTGCCGAGAATGCCCTGCCTATTCACCGTGAGCCTCCCAAGTTCGAGGATCTCAAGACTTCGCAGGAGGTCCTGTACACCGGAATCAAGGTCATTGACCTTCTCGAGCCTTACCTGAAGGGTGGTAAGATCGGCCTTTTCGGAGGCGCCGGAGTGGGGAAGACGGTGCTGATCAAGGAACTGATCAACAACATCGCCAAGAAGCACAACGGTTTCTCGATCTTCGCCGGAGTCGGCGAGAGGACCAGGGAAGGGAACGACCTGCTCCGCGAGATGATAGAGTCCGGTGTCATCAAGTACGGCGATGAATTCGTCAAGAGTATGGAGGAGGGACACTGGGACCTCTCGAAGATAGACAGGAAGGAACTGGCGAAGTCGCAGGTAGCGATGGTTTTCGGACAGATGAACGAACCGCCCGGTGCAAGGTCTTCGGTCGCTCTCTCCGGTCTGACCCTTGCCGAGTCTTTCCGTGATTCGACCGCCGAGGACGGACCGAAGGACATTCTCTTCTTCATCGACAACATATTCAGGTTCACCCAGGCCGGTTCCGAGGTTTCCGCGCTTCTCGGGCGTATGCCTTCCGCTGTCGGTTATCAGCCGACTCTGGCCACCGAGATGGGACAGATGCAGGAAAGGATCACTTCGACGAAGAACGGTTCGATCACTTCGGTCCAGGCTGTCTATGTGCCTGCCGATGACCTGACCGACCCGGCCCCTGCTACGACGTTCTCCCATCTGGATGCGACGACCGTCCTCAGCAGAAAGATAACTGAGCTTGGAATCTACCCTGCAGTCGATCCGCTCGAGTCGACCTCACGCATCCTCGACCCGAATGTCGTGGGAGAGGACCACTACAACACTGCCCAGAGGGTCAAGCAGATTCTCCAGAAGAACAAGGAACTTCAGGACATCATCGCAATCCTCGGAATGGACGAGCTCTCGGACGAGGACAAGCAGACCGTCAACCGCGCCAGAAGGGTGCAGAGATTCCTCTCGCAGCCGTTCTCCGTTGCGGAGCAGTTTACCGGGGTTCCGGGGGTGATGGTGGACATCCAGGACACCATCGACGGGTTCCGCAGGATTCTTGACGGCGAGGTGGACTATCTCCCGGAACAGGCGTTCCTCAATGTCGGAACACTTGACCAGGCAATCAGAAAGGGTGAGGAAATCCTTGCCAAAGCCAGGTAGAAGATGGAAACCAGCTCAAGGACAATTACTTTGGACGTGATCAGCCCCGAGAGGACCTTGCTTCACTGCAATGTCCTTTCCGTGGAGTTTCCCGGCACTCTGGGACCTTTCCTGGTGCTCTGGGACCATGCTCCGATTGTTTCCTCGCTGGAGAGCGGCCTGGTCCGCTACACCCTGGAAGACGGCACCCGGGAGGAACTCAGGGTGCGCTCGGGCTTCGTCACGGTGGGAGCCAACACTGTAAAAGCTTGCGTGGAACTATGATCAGAAGGCTTGTTTTGACATTCATTCTTGCGCTGCTCCCTCTGTCGCTCCTGGCGGAGAAAGCGAAGCCTTTGGACATGAATGAATATCTCTACGGCCACGTGGGCGATTCCTACGAGTGGCACATCACCACCGTCAACGACCGCGAAATCAGCATCCCCCTCCCCGTGATAGTCATCAGCAGGCAGGGACGCGGGGCGCACTGCTTCAGTTCGCGCCGCCTGGAGCATGGCAATGAATATGCCGGGTTCCGCATCGCCTCCGAGGGGAAATATTCAGGGAAAATAGTTGAGGAGGGTCCTGACGGGACTCCTGTCCGTCCCTGGGATTTCTCCGTGACGAAGAATGTCGCCGGACTGATATTCAACAGCCTCGTGCTGCTGGTGATAGTGCTCGGCTGCTCTTCGTGGTACCGCAGGCACGATGCTAGGGAAGAGGCTCCCGGGGGCAGTGTGGGACTGTTCGAGATGCTTGTGACGATGGTTGAGGATGACATCATCAAGGATTGCGTCGGCGAGGACTACAAGCGCTATTCGCCCTATCTGCTGACGGCGTTCTTCTTCATTTTCGTTAACAACCTGATGGGGATTGTCCCGTTCTTCCCTGGTGGGGCTAATGTCACCGGCAACATCGCCGTGACTCTGGTGCTCGCCCTGTTCACCTTCTTCGCAGTCAACCTGTTCGGAAACAAGCATTACTGGAAGGACATCCTCTGGCCTGACGTGCCGGCCTGGCTGAAGGTACCGGTCCCGCTGATGCCCGTCATCGAGATCATCGGAATGTTCACCAAGCCGTTCAGCCTGATGGTCCGTCTCTTTGCGAACATCCTGGTCGGGCATTTCATGCTGCTGGGTGTCATCGCGGTGATTTTCCTTTCAGCCAGGATGGGGGCTGCCATCAATGCCGGCCTGAGTGTCGTTGCGGTCGTCATCGGAGTCTTTATGGACTGTCTGGAACTCCTGGTGGCCTTCCTGCAGGCCTATGTCTTCACGATGCTTTCGGCGGTCTTCATCGGAATGTCCAGGCAGCATCCGGAAACTGAATGACCAACAGCTAATGATTTGAACATACAAAACACAATAAGATCATGTTACTCACAGCAATTCTTCAAGCAGGGTTATCCCTCGGAGTGTTCGGAAAGGCTCTTGCAGCCGCCCTCGCCGCTTTTGCAGCGGCTTTCGGAATCGGAAAGATCGGAAAGACTGCCATTGAGGCAGGTGCACGTCAGCCGGAGTATGCCGGTCACTACAGGATGACGGCAATCATCATCGGTGCTCTTGTCGAGGGTGCCTGTCTGTTTGCAATCCTAGTCTGTCTCATCGCCAGCTAGCAATGTCACTCGTCACTCCTGATTTCGGTCTGCTCGTCTGGATGACGCTGATTTTCGGCATCGTCTTCTTTGTGCTTGCCAAATGGGGCTTCCCGATGATTACTTCTTCCGTCCGCGAAAGGGCGGAGAGGATCAATGCTTCCATCAAGGCTGCGAAGGAGGCTGAGGCGAGCCTCAAGAATCTTGAGGCCCGGCAGTCGGAGATGATCGAGGAGGCGAAGAGACAGCAGGCGAAGATTCTCAAGGATGCAGCCGCATCCGGGGAGGCAATCATCGAAAAGGCCCGAACCGAGGCCCGGGAAGAGGCGGAAAAGATTCTGGAGCACGCCAGAAGCCAGATTGCCGCCGAGAAGGAGAAAGCTCTGGGCGACATCCGCAGCGAGGTCGCAATGCTCTCAGTCAGCATAGCCGAGAAGGTGCTCCGGAAAGAACTGTCGGATGAGACCCGCGACGGAAGTTTCCTCTCCTCGATGGTGGATGAGGCTTTGGCGAAGGGTCAGGACCATTCCAAAGTCAGCTGATGAACGAAGGGATAATAGCTTCACGTTATGCCAAGGCATTCCTGCAGCTGGTCCGTGAGAACGGGTCGGAGGAGGCGGTGGTGCCTCAGGTGAGGCAGGCTCTGGATCTGCTGGAAGGGCTTCCTCCGAATGAATTCTCCTCTGTCTGTCAGCCGGGGATTGCCGCTTCCGGGATAATCGGCATTCTCGGGACGGCCCTGGGTGGGATTACACTGGAGAAGGACCTTTGCAGTTTTATCTCCCTCCTTGTCGGCAACGGACGTACTCCATTGATCTGTACTGCATTCAGGAGTTTCCTCTCCCTCTGCTACAGATCCCGGGGCATTATGTGCGGAGTCCTGAAGGTAGCCCGGATGGATGCTTCCGTCCCGGGGTTGGAGGAGAAGTTCCGCGAACTTGTCCGTACCCGGTTCGGCTGCGAGCTTGAACTGGAGACCAAGGAAGACGAGTCCCTGATAGGGGGCTTTGTCTTCGCCCTTGAAGACCGTCTGATGGATGCAAGTGTCCGGCGTCAGCTGGGAGTCATCCGCAGGCAGTTTGTCGAAAACAATAGTAGAAAGATTTGATAATGGCGCAGAATAACATATTGAAACCGAGCGAGGTAACCGAAGTCCTGCTCCGGCAGTTGAAGGGGATTGACACCTCGGCCCGATTCGAGGAAGTCGGCCGTGTGCTTCAGGTCAGCGACGGGGTGGCCAGGATGTATGGCCTTACCAATGCGGAGGCAGGCGAACTTCTCGAATTCGAGAGCGGAGTGATGGGCGTGGTGATGAACCTCGAAGTCGACAATGTGGGAGCCGTCCTTCTCGGCCCTACTGATGAGGTGAGCGAGGGAATGGTTGTCCGCAGAACGGGCAGGATCGCCTCTGTCAATGTCGGTGAGAAAATGCTCGGAAGGGTCGTGAATCCTCTCGGTGTCCCGCTTGACGGCCACGGCCCGATCGAAGGGGAACTGACGGAAATGCCGCTTGAGCGCAAGGCTCCGGGGGTGGTTTTCCGCCAGCCGGTCACGGAACCTCTCCAGACCGGTCTGAAGGCGATCGATGCGATGATTCCTATCGGTCGCGGCCAGCGCGAGCTAATCATCGGCGACCGCCAGACCGGCAAGACCGCCATCGCGATCGACACCATCCTCAATCAGCGGGAGAACTATCTTGCCGGGAAGCCGGTCTACTGCATCTATGTGGCAGTCGGCCAGAAAGGCTCCACGGTCGCCAACATCGTCGAGATACTTCGCGCCAGAGGTGCTATGGAATATACCGTCGTGGTCGCCGCGACTGCAGCCGATCCGGCCGCGATGCAGTATTTCGCGCCGTTTGCCGGCGCCGCAATCGGAGAGTACTTCCGGGACACCGGACGCGCGGCCCTGGTCGTCTATGACGACCTTTCCAAGCAGGCCGTGGCCTACCGTGAGGTTTCTCTGATTCTCCGCCGTCCTTCAGGACGTGAGGCATATCCGGGAGATGTTTTCTATCTCCATTCCAGACTTCTGGAACGTGCGGCCAAAATCATTGACCAGCAGGAGGTCGCCGAGCAGATGAATGACCTGCCGCCTTCGCTTCGCGGCAAGGTCCGTCCGGGAGGCTCACTGACAGCCCTGCCGATCATCGAGACCCAGGCCGGTGATGTGTCCGCCTACATCCCGACGAACGTGATTTCCATCACCGACGGTCAGATCTACCTCGAGTCCTCTCTCTTCAACCAGGGACAGCGTCCTGCGATCAATGTCGGAATCTCCGTCTCCAGAGTCGGTGGAGCCGCCCAGGTGAAGTCAATGAAGAAGGTGGCAGGTACCCTGAAGATTGACCAGGCCCAGTTCAACGAGCTGGAGTCCTTCTCGAAGTTCTCTTCCGATGTCGACAAGGTCACTGCCATGGCTCTCGACAAGGGGCGCAAGAACAATGCGATCCTGGTGCAGCCGCAGTATTCCCCGATGAGTCTCGGGGAGCAGGTCGCCATCCTTTATTGCGGGACCCATTCGCTCCTGTCTGAAATAAGCATTGAGCAGGTGCCCCAGTTCCAGACCATTTTCCTCCGTGCCATGAAGGCGGACCATCAGGATGTGCTTGACCTTCTCGCCGGGGGCGCTCTTGACGAGTCAATC
>JBJFDD010000287.1:0-1612 GCA_051889815.1 Candidatus Cryptobacteroides sp.
GGCAAGAAGGGAGGCGGTATCTATCATCATGTTCATGACATCTATCTCGATCCGCTCGCCGGAAAGGGCGTTGCGGCGGCGGGCATAGACTGCCTCGCGCTGGTAGTTCATGACGTCGTCATATTCAAGGAGCCTCTTGCGGATGCCGAAGTTGTTCTCCTCAACTTTCTTCTGGGCATTCTCGATTGTCTTCGAGAGCATTCCGTGGGTGAGGGCTTCATCGTCCTGGACACCGAGCTTGTCGACAATGCCCGCAATCCTTTCGGAACCGAAAAGACGCATGAGCTTGTCTTCGAGGGAGACATAGAAGGTCGAGGAACCGGGATCTCCCTGACGTCCGGCACGGCCACGAAGCTGGCGGTCAACGCGGCGGGAGTCATGTCTCTCGGTGCCGATGATGGCCAGGCCGCCCTTTGCCTTGACATCAGCGGAGAGCTTGATGTCGGTACCGCGGCCCGCCATGTTGGTTGCGATTGTCACGGTGCTGGACTGGCCGGCCTGGGCAACGATTTCTGCCTCGCGGGCATGCTCCTTCGCATTGAGGACATTATGCTTGATGCCCCTTAGACGGAGCATACGGCTCAAAAGTTCGGATGTCTCGACATCGGTTGTACCGACAAGGACAGGACGGCCTTGTTCAATCAGTTCGGCAATCCTTTCGATGACGGCGTTGAATTTGGCTTTCTTGGTTTTGTAGATAAGGTCATCCTCATCGACCCTGATGACAGGACGGTTGGTAGGGATGACGACCACATCGAGCTTGTAGATGGACCAGAACTCACCGGCCTCGGTCTCTGCAGTACCTGTCATGCCGGAAAGCTTGTGGTACATCCTGAAATAGTTCTGCAGGGTGATGGTCGCGAAAGTCTGGGTGGCAGCCTCGACCTTGACATTCTCCTTGGCTTCGACAGCCTGGTGGAGTCCGTCGCTCCAGCGGCGGCCTTCCATGATACGGCCGGTCTGTTCATCGACAATCTTGACCTTGTTGTCAATGACGATGTAATCGACATCCTTCTGGAACATCGCATAGGCCTTCAGGAGCTGGAGTACAGTGTGGACTCGTTCGCTCTTGAGGGAATAGTCTTCCATCAGCTTGTCCTTCTTCTCCTGCTTCTCTTCTGCGGAGAGGCTTTCGTCCTTCTGGATTTCGGCTATCTTCATGCCCATGTCAGGCAGGACGAAGAAATCGGAATCGGAAACCGAATTGGCAAGGAACTCGTGTCCCTTGTCGGTCAGGTCCACGGAGTGCTGCTGCTCGTTGATGACGAAGTAGAGCTCGTCGGTGACGATGTGCATCTCCCGCTCGTTGTCCTGCATGTAGTAGTTCTCGGCCTTCTGCATCATCTGCTTCATGCCGGTCTCGGACAGGAACTTGATCAGTGGCTGATACTTCGGGAGTCCCTTGTAGGCTCTCAGGAGGAGTTTACCTCCCTCTTCGGCATTGCCGGAAGCGATTACCTTCTTGGCCTCGTTGAGAATCTGGGTGACAAGGGTGCGCTGCTTCATGTACAGGCTTTCCACATTCGGCCTGAAAGTCATGTACTGCTCGTCATTCTGGGACTTGCCGACAGGTCCGGAGATGATAAGAGGCGTACGGGCGTCATCGATGAGC
>JBJFDD010000288.1:0-5707 GCA_051889815.1 Candidatus Cryptobacteroides sp.
GGGCAGGTTGCCGTGGCAGAGTCGGGCAAAATCGCCGGGAATTGCCCGGTTTGAGTATGGTCTGACATGAGAGGATGCCTCTGAGGTACCTGTAGGCCAGGTGCCCGTGTCAGAGGGTCGTTCTATGGACGGTCTGACACGCCGGTATGCCACTGGGACCATTGTGGGGCAGGTTGCCGTGGCAGAGTCGGGCAAAATCGCCGGGAATTGCCCGGTTTGAGTATGGTCTGACACGGGAGGATGCCTCTGAGGAACCTGTAGCGGTGGGGACCGTGGCAGAGGGTCGTTCTATGGACGGTCTGACATGAGAGGATGCCACTGAGGTACCTGTGGCGGGATGCGCGTGTCAGAGGATGGTCGGCACGACTGGGTCATGCAAGGATTCCAGGAGCAGGGCTTTGCTCTCTTCCCGAAGACGGTCGGCAATTGAGTTCACTTCTGCCCAATCTATGGATCGACCTGGACCACCAGCACCAACAGCACCACCAGACATCCGGCCCTCTCCCGGCCTCCCACACGGCGATGTGGCCGGGAGATCTGTCACATCGAGGTGATTGACATCCAGCAGACGGTCCTCGAGATGGAAGAGCTTCAGCAGGGATGTGAACCGGTCCAAGCCACGGCGGGCATTGCCGAGGACCCAGAAGGGTTTGTTGAAGAGGATTGAGAAAACCATTCCGTGGAAGCTGTCGACGATTATCATCTCGGCATCACAAAAGGCCTTAAGCCAAGCGGTTACGCTTGGGTAGACACAATCTTCGATGCGGGTTTTGACGTCTCTTTCGGTACGGTTTTCGGCCTGGCAGTGGGGCAGGACCTGGAAAGGAGTCAGTCCGTGTTGCTTTGCGACCCGGTCGATGAAGGCAGCCTTGCGGGGGTCGGGATCAAGAATATGGCAAAAGAGGTTGCCGGCTGCGGGCGGCTCATTCTCCAGCTTAATCAGTTCAAGATAATCCTCCGCAGTCAGCAGCATCGTCGGGTCCAGCACATGTTTCGCATCCACTCCCAGATGGTCCCTGCACAGACCGACAGCGGAATCTTCCCTGACCGTCACCAGATTGAACTTGCGGGCAAGAGGCGAGCATATTCCTTCCTGTTCGGGAGAATATTCCCACTCATCGGTGCCGAAACTCGCTGCATAGGCGATGCGGCAGACATCCATATCCGCAGCGAAATCAAGAAACATCGAAGGCAGGAATGCATTGTAGGCCGGCCGCCAGCACTGGTCGCTCCCGACGACGAAGGCATCATATTCACCCGCCCTGGCCTGCCTGCGGAAACCCCGCGCAGACGTGATTGTCCTTGTGCAATGAATATGCGACGACACAAAGCGGTCCGTATTCCTCCGGATGACTGCAAGTTCCTTGGCGGAAGGCAGATAAGGCATCCCGGAGAATTTTTTCGGGAATATTCCGGAGAGCAGTTTCCGTTTCAGTCGGTAAAGTGCGTCACGGAACGAATCGTTCTTGCTCCAGTCCAGAGTTTCCACCTGGTGCCCGCCACGGACGAGCACCTGCTGCAGGGCATAATTCTGCAAAAGTCCACCATAGTTGGAGTGGAGAGGCTGTGTCAGTATTCCGATTTTCATTTCATGCGAATTTCAAGATTGTACTCTTTCCATCCCCTGGCCTTGTTCCGGAAACGGACGGAAACCACCGAGGCATCCTCAGGGAAAGACACCGGAATAGCCCCCGAAGCGTGCCGCTTTCCTGCATCGGCAGCGATGTTCTTTTGCGGGACGTTGCCGGACAACATCCTCTTTATGAATATCTTGCACTCCCAGATGGCCAGACGCAGTTTCTGCCACGGGGTCGGGCGGAGAGAATCCTTCAAGAGTGAATTCACGCTGGTGCATCCGTCAAGACTCATGAAGAACGCCTCTCGACCGGGATGGGAAGCCGGCGAAGCCAGAAGGGCAAAATTGTGGCTCACAGCTTGCTCCAGACCGGTCTCACGGAACCTTGTCCTGTCCCAGTCGAGGGCCTCGGAGCCTTTTTCGGTGTTCACCAGTACCAGGGAAGTGCCCCTGTCGTCGTCCATTTCCGGAAGTACGGTTTCTACGCCCCAGAAATCGGCAAGGGTGATGTCGCTGTGGCTGCGGCCGCCTTTGACCCGGCAATCGTAGCAGGACGGGCGCAGGATCAGATTCTTGATGAAACCCCGCATAAAAAGGTTTTCGCGGAAAGGGCTCAGAAGGGAAACCGACCGGTCCTCCTCATTGTAAGTCACCTCGAAACCCCAGGCCCTCAATCCGTTCCGCCAGTCACAAACCCTCAAACCATCGGCCCCGGAGCACGCATACCCGGAGCCCGGAGCCCCGTTCCGCCCACCCCCCGTAACCTCGTCGAGGTACCTGCTCCAGACTTTGGGGCTCGGGGTACCGTGACAGGCAACGTCCACCGTCAACAGATTGACGTACGGCCTGCGGAGGAAATGATGCAGCCCGGCTATCTGGCACGGCGTCCCGGAGAACAGCACCTTCCGGCCATCCTCCAGGAAATGCTTTGCATCTGAATATGCCCTCCCGGTCCGCGCCTGGACATACTTGCTGCCCATAAACGCATCCACCCCTTCGAGAGTCTCGGCAAAGTCCATAACCACCTGCCACTGAGCATCGAACCTCGCCCCGAACACCACTCCCCCTTCGGAAACTGTCCTCTGAGCCAGCAGACGGAAGATTCCGCCGGAAGACGACCTCAGGCGGACCTTGTCATCGCAGTTCATCGCAGCGAAACACCCTACCGGCTCGCAATCCTCATAAGGATGCAATTCAGGACAGACCTTCAGGCAAAGCCCGCAACGGGTGCAATCAGCCTCATTGACAACAGGATAGAGAAATCCCTCACCATCAGCGCGCATCGAGATGCAACCCCTCGGGCACACCGATGCACAAGCGCTGCAGCCGCAGCAGTCAGTCTTCTGGTCAATAGCGATCATTGTCTGTGTCGGAATATTCGTAAAGCCTTGTCAATGAAAAAATTCCTTTCCTGCCGCGTCAGTCCGGCGAAGAACGAGCCGAGTCCTGTCGAAACGACGCTTGTCAGGCCGACGGCAATGAACCTCAGCCAGCCTTCCTCCATCGAAAGATGGACAGCGAGCGGGCAGGCCAGGGCAAGCGCAACGGAAGCCAGAATCGGAAGATAGATATTCTTGATATACTCCCGCAGCGGGAGGTCAATCAGCTTCCGGAGCAGCAGCATCCTGGCAAGCTGCGCGACGGATTCCACGCAGAAATGCACGATGAACACTGAATATGCCGGGGCCCCTGCCTTGAGCACCAGATACGAAATCGGCAGTATCGTCAGAAGGATCCCGCCGACGACAATCTGATAGACTTTCACCCTGCCGGTCGCCTGGTTGGCCACCACGCAAGGATTGGCCGTCGTGTAGATCAGCGAGATGCAGATCATTATCTGAGTGAACGTCACGGCATTCTCCGGAACTTCCTTGAGCCACAGCGCCAAAAGAAAATCAGTTTCCAGCAGCACAGGGAGGGAAAGGAAGAACAAGAGCAGGAACGAGAATCTGGCGCTCCGGAACATCAGGCTGTGCATCTGTTCGAGATTGCCGACTGCGAAGTTCTTGGTGATCTGGGGATTGACAGCGGTCTGGAATCCGCTCACGAACTGCTGGACGGCCGACTGGACCTGGACGGCAATCCCCCGGGCCGCATTGACTACAGGTCCGAAGAAGATGTTCAGCATCATGTTGAGTCCCTGGGTGTACAGGATCGAGGCCAGGTTCCCGAAGAAACTCCACCCGGCAAATCCAGACATCTCCCGGAACAGTGCCTTGTCGAACCGCGGGGCGGGAGGGGTGACTGCGGGAGCAGCGTCGATGGCGGTGGAGACACTGGCTGCGGGAACGCCGTCGATGGCAGCGGTAGCAGCGGTGGCGGTGGGGACACTGACTGCGGGAGCAGCGTCGATGGCGGTGGAGACACTGGCTGCGGGAACGCCGTCGATGGCAGCGGTAGCAGCGGTGGCGGTGGGGACACTGGCTGCGGGAGCGGGTATGCCGGTGTTCGGGACAGTGGTTTCAGGGGGACAACCCTCCAAGGCCGGGCTGCTGGCGTTTGGGGTGGTGGCACCCAATGCGTGGGTCCCATGGGTGCAGGCCTCCGGGGCATCGCAGCCCGGGGACGACTCTTCGAAATGACGGCGGCAGTAGAACGAATAGATGAACCTGATTGTCAGCTGGACCAGCAGCAGAAGGACCGCATAGGCGATGAGCTTGTCTACCGGGGATACAACAAGCAGGAAGACTATACCCAATTTGAGTGTAACTTCAAGGATGGAGATATAAGCAAAAGCCGACATCTTCTCGTGGGCAATGATATCCGCATTGTACGGGGCGGACATGATGTTCACTGCACAGGAGACTATCGAACACTGATAGACCCACATTGCAGCCCCCATCCTCCCCTGCGGAATAACGAGTTTCTCCATCAGAAACCACAGTCCGAGGGTCTCTCCCAGCACGATAATCAACAGGGCAATAAGAGCATGGATCTGCAGCGAAGTCCTGAAGACACTCCGGAGTCTCGGCATATTCCCTTTCGCCAACTCAAAATTGAGGTACCGCTGGGTGGAAGAGACCATCGAGGAATTGATGAAGGCAAACATCGTGATGACCCCGCCGACGACATTGAATATTCCGAAGTCCTCGACACCCAGGGTCTGAAGCACCACGCGCGACGTGTACAGTGAGACAACCATAATGAAGAGCATCCTGACATAAAGCATCAGGGTGTTCTTCGCTATGCGCCTGTTGTCTGTCGTCCGTTCCACTTCAATTCAGCAATAGTACTGCCCGGCTCTGCAGACACGGGCCGTCAGAACTTCCTCCAGTCCTCGATTGCGGGCTCATATTCAGTCCATTCCGGGCCGTCAGCCGGGCTCCACTGGTCGTGCAGGACATAGACGCCGTCGCCGTATTCATCCCTGTAAAGATGATGATGGTAATATTCGTCCCCATTGGACAGCTCCTCATCCCTGTAGATGACATATTCAGGGACATTTGCCGTAGGAATGCCCACAAGCCCGGCAAGATAGAAGACCCAGAAAATGTCGGTCCCGGTCAGGTAGAAGGCCCTGCATGGGAAGTGTCCGTAATTGTTCCCGAAAGGCATCCATCCGTAGTTCGGAATAGCCGTATAGAACAGCTCGGCACTCTCGTCAGAATCGCCCTTGCTCCTGAGTTTCACCATATTCCCTGACCTGTCATAACTCATGGTGATGGTGTTGCCGTCATAATTGAGGTAAATCAGATGTGCCTGCGCATCATAGCCGAATCTCCAGTCCCAGACTTCCCCGTCGGCTTCGGTTTCCCTGCACTTGTTGGCAAACCCGTTGGCACCGATAGTAAGGTCGAAAGTATCATACTTGCCATCCTCCGCATAGCAGTAGTCTTTCACACGTACCACCATGCCATCCGCCTTTGTTGCAGGAAGATACTCGATCTGACATCCAAGGATCTTGACCGGAAGGCCATCGGTATTCAACTCTACGTCCTCGGCAGACAGCCCAAGCATGTACCTGAAGTCGGGTCTGGAAACAATGACATTGACAGGATTCACGACTCCGGGGGCATCATTGTCCACAACCTCAGCCGGCACCTTGAGAATGTCTTCACATGCAACCGCAACTAGCGCGGCAAAGAAAATCAAAAAAAGTCGGTACTTCATCAGGAAAAGCAGTTTAAAATA
>JBJFDD010000289.1:0-5688 GCA_051889815.1 Candidatus Cryptobacteroides sp.
AGTAAGACGTTATACTAATTCAAAAATATGGAAAATAAAAAGGCTGTCTCGGCATTCTGGGCAAAAGAAGACTGGCAGGCAATATGGATCGGTGCGATTGTCATCATCATTGCCTGCTTTGCTGTGCTGACCAAGGCATTCGATTTTTCTGCTATCAAATTTGCAACATGGACATTGGGTGAAAACCTCTCTGAGGCTGCTGCAGCCAAGGTTGTTCCTCTGGGAGAACAATTGGCATCCCTCGCATTCTGGAGGAAACTACTCGTGACTTTCATCACCCTCGGTACCCTCTTTACCCTTGGTGTCAAGCTTCAGGGCGAAAGCATAAAGAAATATATTCCTGCATTCATCGCGCTGTTCGTCATTTCTCTGATAGTAAGACTCGTCAGCGCCGAATTCACTCTTAACCGCTATCTCGAATGGGCATTCTGGGCACTTCTGATCGGTCTTCTGATCTCAAACACGGTAGGAGTTCCCGATTGGCTCAAACCTGCCATAAAGACCGAGTTCTACATCAAGACCGGACTTGTCATAATGGGATTCTCGGTCCTCTTCTCGAACATCGCCAAATTCGGCCTCTACGGTCTCGGAATCGCCTGGATCGTTACTCCTATCGTCATCCTTTTCATGTGGTGGCTCGGTACAAAGGTGATGAAGATGGACAACAAGCCTCTTGTCATCACTCTTGCTTCAGCGACCAGCGTCTGCGGTACTTCGGCCGCAATCGCTACCGGTGCCGCATCCAACTGCAAGAAGACAGATCTGACCATGGCCGTGTCAATCTCCATAATATTCACTGTGCTGATGATGGTCTTTGAACCGATGATCATCAAGGCCACCGGAATGTCTCCTATAATGGGAGGTGCCCTCATCGGAGGTACCGTTGATTCGACAGGAGCAGTGGCTGTTGCTGGTTCCACCCTCGGGGGAGAGGCTGAAAAGGCTGCTGTCCTTGTGAAGATGATCCAGAACATCCTGATTGGCTTCATCGCCTTCTTCGTGGCAGTCTTCTTTGCAACGAGAGTCGACAAGAGCGGCAGCCAGAAAGTCGGCGCCGGCGAGATCTGGACCAGATTTCCTAAGTTCATCCTCGGTTTCTTCATCGCTTCATTGGTTGCTTCGTTCGTGATTATGCCTCTCTTCGGTTCCGATCAGGTCGGTGCCATCAACAAGGTCCTCGACCAGTACAAGAACTGGGCATTCGTCCTGGCATTCACCAGCATCGGACTTGACACCAACTTCAAGGAAATCATCAAGCAGATGCAGGGAGGAAAGGTTCTCTGGCTCTACATCATCGGCCAGCTCTTCAACATTGCCCTCACGTTCTTCGCAGTGTGGTTCCTCCTTTCCGGAAAGGTTTTCCCTATTCCTGTACTTGACTGATAGACAATGAACCTCAAAAAGGCGGGCAAGGTTCTGACCATTTTCGTCGTGGTCGTCACCTTGCTCGCTGTCATCTACATAATGCTCAACCGCATCGGACTTCAGGACGAACTCGATTTTGGGGCTGGAGCCTATTACTACGCGGACATCCCGGATTTTGAGAAGTACGAAAAGAGCGTAGGCTACAAGGCACGTCTGCCGTATGTGGTCTATGTGGTTCTTTTCCTGCTCTGGGGTGCGCTGATGTACAAAGTGTGGAAAAAACTCGATAAGTGAATATGCCGATTTGCAAATGTAACTCCTGCGGCAGGCAGCAGGCAGTTTCCATTCCGGAAAGAGTCAATGTCAAAGAGAATCCTGAACTGAAAGCAGGAATAAAGGACGGTTCCCTGTTTGTCTGGACATGTCCGGACTGCGGCAGTCAGAATCTTGTCACCGGCCAGGTAATCCTTTATCACGATCCGGACAGCCGGCTGATGATTTACCTGCTTCCTCCCGGAAGTCTTTCTGCCGGGATGGAACAGGCCCTGGAAAAACAGTCTGCTGCCATAGCCGATGCACTGGAAGGCTACACTCTCAGGCGGGTTGACGATGTGGGGACCCTGATTGAAAAGGTCAACATCTTCGATGCCGGTCTTGACGACTGCGTCATGGAGATGTGCAAGCATGTCACCCGGATGGAGTTGGCCCAGAAAGGGGACAAGACAATCATGGATGTGCGGATGAAGTTCTTCCGTACTGAAGGTCCTGACAATGAACTGGTTTTCACCTATCCGAAGGATGGCAGCATGCAGTGCATCGGCACTGGATTCAATGTCTATGAAGACTGTGCAGGGATAATCAGGCGCAATCCTTCCGTAAAGCCTTCCGAAGGTTTCTCCAGAGTGGATTCAGACTGGGTGGCCCGTTTCTTCAGGTAGTGGATTCGGGTTCAGCTTCTTCTCCATCAGAAGTCTATGTTGAAGAAGAAGGAGATGTGATTGTGCTTCAGATTGCTGACCCCTTCCTGTTCAAGGGTGTTCCAGAAGTTCCTGGCATAGCGTACTCCCAATTCGGTGTCGAACGGAAACCAGAGGAAGTTGCCAAGATTGACGCTGAAGTCAGCTCCGACGCTGCACAGTGTCTCATTCCTGACCGATTCATTGCCGATACCAAGTTCCGGAATGGTGCCATAGGTGTTGAGGGTTACATCGCAGAATGGGGTGAGGGTGAAATTCCTGATGTAGGCTGCAGGACTCAGGAAGGACCAGTCAACAGCTCCGAAAGGTATCGCATAATCAATCGTGAACCCGGCATGTGAACGGTAGTTCCTGCCCAGATACTTCGATAGGGAAGAACTGACGAATCCTCTCGGTGAAAGAGAGACAACCAGTTCGGGAAGACTGTACCTTGCCCGTCCGAAGGTCTTCTCGAAGGAAGCTGTCAACTTGATTCCGTGCAGGGGTGCCAGTCCCGGGAGGTAGCCGTAGGTGTAGATGTAGGCTCCGTTCCTGTAGGTGCCCGAATGTCCCGGTCTTGTCCGGAAACCTGCCTCGGCTCCGATGCCGAGGGTAGGGAAGACCTGGGAAGGTCCCATATTCCTGGTGATGTAGCCTCTCAGGGACAGTGTCAGGGAATTCATGAACGAATTGCCGCCTTCTCCCATTACTCCAGTGTTGACATAGTCTTCCTTCTGCCCATCGAAGGTCATCCTGTAGATGCGGTCGTCGTAGAGGTCATTGTTTGCCGACCATTTCAGTTGTGGAATTACTCCTCTTGAAATGCCTCCGCCCGAAAAGTTCAGCGGCACATAGATTTTCAAGGATCCGTCCACCGAAACTGTCCCATCCATCAGGGAGCCACCGGCAAGGTAGCTGGTGGCACCGTCCTTTTCGACAAGGTATCTTCTGACCTGCATCCTGTCCCTTTCGTTGACATCCACCTTCAGCTCGAATTTCGGAAACCATCCGCCGTAGGAATATTCAAGATGCATCCCGTCCCTCCACTTGCCGTCTTCGCGGTAAAGGTCCTTGTGGTGTGAATATCCTACCATCCCGTAGCCCGATCCCAGGAGGTTCTGGAAGAACAGGCTGACTCCCGGCTGCACCGCCTGGTCCACCACATCGAGGCTCAGGCTCAGGAGGTCGTCACAGGTGACGTAGAGCGGCAGCCATGAATGAACATTAGGCAGCCTGATCCTTGAATATTTCTCCGGCTCCGAAAGCGGGATTGAATCCACCTGCGTGAAACTGTACTTCGCTCCCTTCGCGAGTTCTTTTTCCTGGGCACTCAATGCATCTGCAACCGGGAAACTGTGTACAGCACTGATATCCGCCTTCCTTGCAACCAGCCCGGTTGCTGCCGTCGCGCAGATCTGGTATCCTTCCCTGTACCTTTCGGGATTGTCTGCCGAGGCAAGCGACGAGAAGAACAGCGTGTCTCCGGTGGCATTGAAGCATGGGTCGCTGATTCCGTACTTTGTGGATGTTACCTGCAGGAAAGTACCGTCATTCACATCCAGCGAGTACAGTTCGCTGGCTCCGGAACGGTCGGACACGAAGGTGAGGCAGGTTGTGCCCGGCCATGTTCCAAGATTGGAAATGACACTGTGGCAAGGTTCCGCGACAGTCTCAAGTCCGGCTTTTCCGTCGGAGGAAAGGTCTTTTATCCTGAATATTCCGTAACCCTCATCGAGAAGTCCCGAGATGAAAAGTTCCTCTCCTATCCATGCTGATTCCAGCGGCTGGATGCCATCCGGCATGAGATAGGATGCGCAGACATCCCCCGAAGCTGTGTCCAGAAGCCGCAGGTAGTACTGTCCGCAGTCGGCATATTCACAGACACTCAGGAGTTTTCCGTCAGGCGAAGGGGTGGGGTTGAAATATTTTCGGCCCTTTGTCAGGGTATGCGTCCTGGAAGGGTCTTCAAAGCTGATGAACCGGATGTCGGAGGTTTGTTCCAAGTCCCATCTGGCATCGTTGCGGATTTCGCTCCACCAGAGTTTCCCGCAGGCCGGGTCTGCTTTCAGGGGACTGGTTCCGGTTGCGAACGAGCGCAGCCGCTCTTCTTTTCCGTCAGTGCTGATCCTGACCAGGGAACAGCCTTTGTCGAGGCTTGACTTTCTTGCGTAGAGCCAACCCTTGTCATCCGAGGCGGTCCCCCGGTAGGCTGTGTGGTACTTGGGGACTGGGCTGATCCGGGAAATATTCATGAACGGGGCGCGGCTCCGGGCTTCTTCGTTCCAGATTTCGTGGAACCCTTCCTGGATGGTGCGGAAGGCTTTCTTGAACTTCATCCCGGAGGCCTTCCTGACCTCGTGCTGCAATCCGAAGAAACGCAGTTTCCCGGCGTCTTGGAAATAGTTGTCCATGAACAGCGGGTCATCGAAGAAGACGCGGGTACCCGCCACGAGCATGTAGCCTCCGCGGTAGTAGTCGGGGGTGTATCTTGTCAGCGAGGTGTTTGTCCATTGCCAGTAGTTCCTCCAATCCCCGCAGTCGAAGGCGGGCACAAGGTAGTTGAGGAATGAATATTCCCTGCCGCGTCCGGCTTCTGACAGTGCTGTCTCGGCGACGACGGCATCCCCTTCAAGAAGGGCGGGGCCCGGGAATATGGCGGAAAGGGCTCCGGCAAAGGCTTCTCCTGTGAGGAATTTCATTGTCTTGAACAGAAAGCCGTCACCGGTGAACTGCATCTGTGAGGCGTGGCGTCCCTCGTGGAGAGCCAGATCCCTTGGCCAAGGAGTTCCGTCGGGGGAGAACGGGTCGGAGACTGTGAATATGTCCATTCTCCTCGGGGTCCAGGTCACCGATGCGTTGGCCGTCGCGTGGAAGGGATGAAGGACAACAGGAAGTTTTTTGCGGTAGATGCTTCCCGTGGCATAGCCGGAAGACATTCCGAGGGGGATTCTTGCGGCCTCGAGTTCGCGTCCGTAAACCCTGGCCAGGGAATCCATATTTTCAGGATAGATGATGCGGAAACACGGCGACTCGATGCTTTTCCATCTTGTCCGTAATGGTTCGCTGCCGGAAACCGTGAACTGGGCCCGGGCATTGTGGCAGGCCATCACTGCAAGCAGGACGGCGAGGATTCTTGGGGAAGGAGATATTATCCTGTGGTTCTTCATATTCGCAAAGATACTCCATGTTTTTTACATTCATTATGTCAAAAATTTCTAACTTGCGAAAAATGTATCTTTTCGTAAACAATTGCCGTTTTTACAGCTCGCATCACCTATCAAGGCCCTTATGGACTTCATATGTGCAGGAAGACAGCAATATAGTACGCTAAATTTGTACATAATATGAGAAGAGAAGCAGATATAAG
>JBJFDD010000290.1:0-5671 GCA_051889815.1 Candidatus Cryptobacteroides sp.
GCCGCCAGGATCCGGCCAAGATGAAGATCGTATATTCATTGATGGCTACCCTGCGGGGCTTCCCGCAGATTTTCGCCGGAGACGAGCTGATGGTCACTTCCCGCGACCTCTCCCAGGGCCACGGAGGACTCCGCGTCGAACTTCCTCTGGATTGGGAGAACAATCCTGTCCAGAAGGATCTCCACGACTGTTTCAGCACTCTCTTCCAGTGGAGAAAGACATCCGATGCCGTCCAGAACGGCGCAACGAAGCATTTCATCAGCCGCGACAACACCTACGCCTACTTCCGTTACACCGATTCCGAGGCAGTCTTTGTCTACGTCAACAACAATCCGTCCCCTCGCGCTCTTCCTTGGGAGAGCTATGCCGAGATGATGCCTCTAGTCAAGGGCGAGGGACGCAACGTGATGACCGGAGAGAAATTCGTTCCTGAAGGTATGATAGTTCCAGGAAAGACCAGCCTCGTCGTCGAATTCAAATAATCACTGAACATGAAAATCCATTATATCGCAGCAGCGGCCGTACTCCTCTCGTCGCTCCTTTCCTGCAACGGCGGAAAGACTCCGGCTGTAGCAGAAGAATATTCCCTGGCAAGCCCTGACGGCACCCTCTCGATGCAGTTCACCCTCGACGATGAAGGTGTTGCCCGCTACAGCCTCACCGCCGACGGCACTCCTGTCCTGACTCCGAGTCGCCTCGGTTTCGAACTCAGGGGTACCGTGAAGGCCGAACAGATTGATTTCGAGGATCCGGCCCTTCCGAAGAGCGATGTCCGTCCTTGCTTCCTTTTTGACAGGGACTTCACCCTGGCCGGAATCGACACCTGCTCCTTCGACGAAACCTGGTCCCCGGTCTGGGGAGAGGAATCCTCGATACGCAACAACTACAACGAACTTCTTGTCCACCTCGTCCAGAAGGAGACATCAAGGCTTCTTGACATCCGTTTCCGCCTTTTCGACGACGGACTTGGCTTCCGCTACGAGTTCCCCGAGGGCGGTGACCTCGTGTACTTCGTCATCAAGGAGGAACTCACCGAGTTCGCGATGGCCTCCGACTACACCGCATGGTGGATTCCGGGCGATTTCGACTCCCAGGAGTATGAATATGATGTCTGCCGCCTGAGTGAAATCGAATCCCGTTTCATGACCAACATGAGGGGAAACAGTTCCCAGACCTTCTTCAGCAGGAGCGGAGTGCAGACCTCCCTCCAGATGAAAGGGGACGAAGGCTATTACGTCAATATCCACGAAGCCGCCCTTGTGGACTATCCTTGCATGCATCTTCTCGTGGACGGGAAAACCCACACCCTGCGTTCGTTCCTGACCCCTGACGCACAGGGCTGGAAGGGCTACATGCAGACCCCGTGCAAGACCCCATGGAGAACCGTCCAGGTGGCCAGGAGCGCAGAAGAACAGCTTGCAAGCCGCCTTGTCCTCAATCTCAACGAGCCTTGCGCCCTGGATGATGTCAGCTGGATCCACCCGGTCAAGTACATGGGAGTCTGGTGGGAGATGATAGCCGGTGCCGGCAGCTGGTCCTACACCGATGTCCCTTCAGTCAAGCTCGGTTCCCTGGACTATTCCGAGGCTGTCCCGAACGGAAGGCACAGCGCCAACAACGAGAATGTCCGGAAGTACATCGACTTTGCGGCAGAACATGGCTTTGACGCAGTCCTGGTCGAAGGCTGGAACATCGGCTGGGAAGACTGGGCGAACTGCAGCAAGGACTATGTCTTCGACTTCGTGACCCCTTACCCGGACTTCGACATCGACTCCCTCAACGCCTATGCCCACTCCAAGGGCATACGTCTGGTAATGCATCACGAGACCTCGAGCAGCGTCCGGAACTATGAGCGCCACCTGGAACAGGCATATTCACTGATGAATGAATATGGCTACGATGCAGTCAAGTCCGGCTATGTCGGAGACATCCTGCCGCGCGGCGAGTACCACTACGGCCAGTGGATGGTCAACCACTATCTGTATGCCGTCACCGAGGCCGCACGCCACCACATCATGGTCAATGCCCACGAGGCAGTCCGACCTACCGGCCTTTGCAGGACCTATCCGAACCTGATCGGCAACGAGAGCGCGATGGGCACCGAGTACCAGGCCTTCGGAGGCATCCAGCCTAAGCACACCACCATCCTTCCGTTCACCAGGCTCAACGGTGGCCCGATGGACTACACCCCGGGAATCTTCGAACAGAACCTCAAGGACTGGTGCGGCAACGATTCCCACGTCAATGCCACCATCGCAAACCAGCTTGGCCTCTATTTGACAATGTATTCCCCGCTGCAGATGGCTGCGGACACCCCGGAACACTATTCCCGTTTCATGGATGCCTTCCAATTCATAAAGGATGTTGCCCTGGATTGGCAGGAAAGTCGCTATCTTTGTGCCGAGCCAGGTGATTATGTCATCATTGCGCGAAAGGCAAAGGGCACCGGAGAATGGTTCTGCGGCGGTGTGACCGACGAGAATGCCAGGGAGTTCGACATCCCTCTGGATTTCCTGCCGGGAGGCACTTTCACTGCCAAACTCTATGCTGATGCCCCCGACGCGCATTACCTGACCAATCCACAGGCATATTCAATTACTGAACTAACTGTTTCCTCCGCAGACAGCATCCATGTCAGGATGGCTCCTGGCGGCGGATTCGCAATATCATTCAAACAATGCAAGTAACATTCAAAATCCAATACTGGACAGAGTGGGGCGAGAGCCTTTCCCTGCGTCTTGGTGGGCGCAAGTATCCTATGGAATGGTCCGACGGTGGCGTCTGGAGCGTGACAGTCAAGGATCCTCGCGCAGCAGATCTCAAGAGCTATGACTATGTCGTCATCCGTGACGGCCTTATCTGGAGGACCGAGTGGAAGAACCATTCCTCCAGGAAGACCGCCCTGATTGAGGACAAGTGGATTGACTGCCCGATTGAGGGCTGCCCTTTCGCCAGGGAGCATCAGGCCCCGAAGTTTGACCGGCCGCATTTCCGCGGTGCCGGAACCGCCGTGCCTGTCTTCTCCCTCCGAAGTGAAAAAGACTTCGGAATAGGTGAATTCTCAGACCTCCATCAACTTGTTGACTGGGCTGCCTCCACCGGACAGTGCATCATCCAGCTCCTTCCGGTCAACGACACGACAAGGAAAGGGGAGTGGAAGGACTCCTACCCCTACAGCCCGATTTCCTCCTTCGCCCTCCATCCGCTGTTCATGAATCTGCAGGGCCTGGGAATCAAGGAGACCGCAGCCTTCCGCAAAGAGCAGAAAGCCCTGAACGACCTTCCTGAAATCGACTATCCTGCGGTTTTCAAGGCTAAGATGAAGTACATCCGCAAGGCCTTCCTGGCAAGAGGCGCAAAGGACATGTCAACTGCCGCCTACAAGAAGTTCGTGAAGGAAAACGAGTCCTGGCTCGAGGAATATGCCGTCTTCTGTGCAAAGAGGGACTCACTCGAGAAGGAATACTACTGCTGGATGCAGTACCATCTGGACAAACAGTTCTCGGCCGAGGCAGAGTATGCCCGTTCGAAGGGAGTGTCCCTCAAGGGCGATCTCCCGATCGGGGTCAGCGCCGACAGCGCCGACGCCTACTGGCATCCTGAACTTTTCAATCTGGATTCGACCGCCGGTGCACCGCCTGACTACTTCAGCAAGGACGGACAGAACTGGGGCTTCCCGACCTACAACTGGGAGGAAATGGCCAAGGACGACTATGCCTGGTGGAAGTCGCGCCTGAGGAAGATGTCTGAATATTTTGACGCATTCCGGATTGACCATATTCTCGGCTTCTTCCGTATCTGGGAGATTCCTGTCGAGTGCCGCTCCGGCCTTGACGGGCATTTCAATCCCGCCCTTCCATATACAGCGGAAGAAATCTATTTTGCCCAATTGCCGCGCGAGGGACTCTTCCACGAGGACCCGCGCCATCCTGGCATGTACCAGCCGCTGATTACTCCGCAGTCCCAGAATCTCCCCCAGTGGCAGCAGGAAAGGTTCGGAAAGATCTACAACGACTTCTTCTACCATCGCCACGATGAGTTCTGGAGGCGCAATGCCGAGAAGAAGCTTCCTGAACTTCTGGGTGCAACCGGCATGCTCGCCTGCGGCGAGGATCTCGGCATGGTTCCTGACTGTGTGCCTGGTGTGATGGACCACGAGAGGATACTTTCCCTCAAGATGCGGGGTATCGGGACCGAAGGCCCTTGGAAGGAATTGAGTGTGTGTGCCACTTCCAGCCACGACATGGAGACTTTGAGGATGCAGTGCGAGTGCGATCCGGAGCCTTGGGCCGTCCGTGACATGCTCTGGGAATTCCTGGCTTCACCTTCAATGCTGGCAATCTTCCCGATTCAGGACTGGGTTGCCCTGGACGGCGATTTCCGGCGTGCCGACCGCAATGCCGAGAGGATCAACCAGCCTGCCGACCCGAACCACAAGTGGCGTTTCAGGCTTCATTTCACTCTCGAATCCCTTTCAGGCCGTGAGGCTCTGAATGCGGCTGTGGAGTCACTTGTCAAGGAAAGCGGCCGCTATCAGTCCTGACAGGCGCGCCCTGTTTCCAATGAATATGTTTTCCCGGAAGACAGGGACGGAATCCTGTCTTCCGGGAAACCCTTTTGCGCCTGTACATGACATCTTGCCGCCTTTGACCGAAATCTGCAAATATACGCAATTGCCGACTATCTCTCCGCGAAGACATCGCAGGAAGCGGCCACTTTTCAACGCCTGCGGAATACCGAATAGTTGGTCTTTCATAATTCCCGATTTCTTCTTACTTTTGCCCGTAAACGAACTTGGATTTATGGGAAGAAAGTCTTTTTTTCCAACTCTCCTTATATTTGCCGTGCTTATTCTGTGGCCAAGCCGGACCAGCGCCCAGGAAGTCGAACCGGCAGACACTGTCGAACATTTTCTGGACGACGCGGTCCTGAAGGCCTCGGCTACCAGCCGCTCCAGGGTTAGGGTTGAGACAGTTGAAGTCATAGGACAGGGGCAGCTTGCACGGGCTGCCTGCTGCAACCTCGGCGAATCATTCACAGCCAATCCTTCTGTTGATGTAGCCTACAGCGATGCGGCAACAGGTGCAAAGCAGATCAGGCTCCTGGGCCTGTCCGGGACTTACGTGCAGATGCTCACCGAGAATGTCCCCAACCTGCGGGGTGCTTCGATGCCATATTCATTGGGCTATGTCCCGGGTCCCTGGATGCAGTCCATCCAAGTCAGCAAAGGCGCTTCCAGCGTGAAGAACGGCTACGAGAGCATCACCGGCCAGATCAACATTGAATTCCTCAAGCCACAGGCCAATGACGGTGTGCGCGCCAATGCCTATCTTGACAGCGAATTGAAGCAGGAGGTCAATGTGGACGGCAACATCCATCTTGATGACCGGCTTTCGACCAGCCTTCTTCTTCATTTTGACAATCGCCAGATGGCACATGACGCCAATGGAGACGGCTTCATGGACATGCCGCGGACAAGGCAGTACAATCTCATGAACCGTTGGGCCTATGTGTCCCCGAAATTGATCAGCCAGCTGTTTGTCAGAGTATTGACAGACGAAAGATATGGCGGACAGATTGCTCTCCCGGATCAAAAGCCCGCCACTCCGCTCTACATGACTTCAGTCAATTCCGACCGTTACGAGGCGCAGTGGAAGAATGGTTTCACCCT
>JBJFDD010000291.1:0-1638 GCA_051889815.1 Candidatus Cryptobacteroides sp.
TGGCCCCTTTTTCAATTACTATCTGGGGGAAATCCACATTACTATCTACACCCATCAGGTAAGTTCCGCGCGGAACCGGCGCATCAGCGATAAAGGCATGCAATGAATATGGGGTCGCCTTGGAAGTAAGGCTCTTTGCGATGGCGAGTCCGCCTTCATGGTTGCCATAGATGGCAGCCTTCTTCGCATTGTCGCTTTTCACGACATCGTAGAGCCGCTTGACCATGACTCTCTCGACCCAAAGCAAGAGGGTGGTAAGGGAAAACAACACCAGGATTGTCGGGAAAGAGGGGAAGAGCATGACAGTCTGGTCCGGCCACAAGGCATTGGAGAACATTCCTATGACATAGAATGTCAGCGAAGAGAAGAAAGATGCGCTTGCCACCCGCTCAAGGTCGACAAAGGAGGAAAACCTGACGACTCCCGAATATGTGTGCCAGATCCGGAATGAGATGACAAAACAAGCCAACCCGACAAGAATCGCACGGGTCATGGGCCAGAATGAGGAGACAAAGACGTTGCCTCCGAGGATTGAATAGTAGCCGAAATAGCTTGAAATGACGACAATGGCGCAGTCTATCAGAAGAATACACCAATAGGGGAGTGTCCTTTTTGAGAAATACCAGTTAAGCAGGTTGTGGATTACGTTCATGGTTAACATATTTACCCCCCCTAAGGGGCTGTGTTACAATTATTTACGAATATTCATAAAATTTCGGCGGCGGAGGGTGCCGCTCAGATTCCACTTTAGAAGTGGGCTGCGTAGTAGGAGGCGTACCACCTCGCGAAACGACTGATGCCTTCCCTGAGGCTGGTGTCCGGCCGGAAGCCGAAGTCCTCCTCGAGCGGAGTGGTGTCGGCATAGGTCACGGGCACGTCACCGGGTTGCATGGGGACGAGTTCCTTGTGGGCCTCGAAGTCGTAGTCCTCCGGAAGGACACCGGCGGCAATGAGTTCTTCCTGGAGGATTTCCACGAAGTCCAGCAGGTTCTCCGGATGGCTGTTGCCGATGTTATAGACCTTGTACGGAGGCACCGGAAGGCCATCCTCTCCGGTCTTGCGTTCAGGAGCATGTTTCATCACCCTTACCACACCCTCGACGATGTCGTCGATGTAGGTGAAGTCCCGGCGGCAGTTGCCGTAGTTGAAAATCCGGATCTTCTCCCCTGCCAGCAACTTGTCAGTGAAGCTGAAATAGGCCATGTCAGGACGCCCGGCGGGACCATAGACAGTAAAGAACCTCAGCCCCGTCGAAGGGATGTCGTAGAGTTTTGAATATGCGTGGGCCATCAGCTCGTTGCTCTTCTTGGTGGCGGCATAGAGGCTGACGGGGTTGTCCACCTTGTCGTCGGTCGAATATGGGACTTTCTTGTTGGAGCCGTAAACGGACGAAGATGAGGCATAGACCAGATGCTCGACCGGGTAGTTCCTGCAGGCCTCGAGGATGTTGTAGAAGCCGATGAGGTTGCTCTCAATGTAGGAGTCCGGATTGGTGATGGAGTAGCGTACCCCGGCCTGGGCAGCAAGATTGACAACGACACTCGGACGGTAGTCCTCGAAAAGCTTCCCGACAAGAGCCTTGTCAGCAATGTTGCCCTTCACGAAATGCCACGGGGCGGCATCATCCGCCCGGGCCGC
>JBJFDD010000291.1:1738-4350 GCA_051889815.1 Candidatus Cryptobacteroides sp.
CCCGGGCCGCGGAAGAGGCCGCTTCGATTGCGCGCAGCCTATCGTACTTGATGTTGACATCGTAGTAGTCGGTGATGGAATCAACTCCCACCACCCGGATGCCCTTCACCTCCTTCAGGAGCCGCTCCACGAGGTTGGCCCCGATGAAGCCGGCGGCACCGGTCACCAGCACCGTCTTTCCTTCAAGTGTGACATTATTCTGCAGCATTGTTGTTATTTTTGATTTGTGATAGGATATTCGTTGGCCCTTTCATTGGCCCTTTCATTGGCCCTTTCATTGGTCTTCAGAGGCCGTTTCATTCGCCCCGGCGGCCGGTTCAAGGTTCTGCGGCGGGATGAAAGACGTGGCGACCGCGCAGATACCGTTGATTGCAACCACCAGGCGCCGGTCCCCCTTGATCCGCTTTACCACTCCCTCCAAACCTTTGAGCGCCCCCTCCTTCACCCTGACCCTGTCACCGACCAGGAAATTCGGATCCTTCAGCTCAATCGGAATAAGATCCTGGTCTTTGTGACTGAGAAGCAAGCGGAAATTGTCCATTTCCTTGTCGGGAATGGGTTCCGGCCGGGTGCGCATCGCATCACGATAGACAACAATCTGGCTGAACCAGTCCGACTTGAGGCCGTAGAGGTATTGTTCGGAGCATCTGAGAAAAACCAGGGAACCGAGAAAAGGCTTGCCTTGGTGCATCGGGACGAATGTCTCGATGGAATTGGTGCCGAGCCTGCTTAGTATCTGGGGACGCGCAGTGAAAATCTTTATCGCGTACCAGTGTTTGTCTTGGGTTCTCAAAGGTGCTTCAGTCAGCAATAAAGCGAATTGGGCATAACTTGGTTGTTCCGCTGGACTGCCCTGAAGTCTACTCAATTGAGGCGGAGATAACATACGGCATCAGCAGTGCGCGCTGACTTGTGTCTTATCCCTATCCAGGAGAAAGAGGACACGCCGGCTCCAGACTTTGGCAATGCACCACAGGGCATCTTTTCTGAAACAATACAAATATACGAAATCCGGAGTACAGCGACAAACAAAAATTGCTGTTTTTTAAAGGTTCACAAAAAGTCAAAACAAAGCCTCAGGAAGCCCCTAAGACAATCCGATATCTTACGTCAGGATATTCAATGACTTACACGCTTTCGAACCGCCGCAGGCCCGGACTTGTCCCAGCCCCGCCCGCACAGGCAAATAAACCACACGTGCAATATTTCGCCGCGCGGTCAGGCCTTCGAAGACGGCAGCAGTCCCTTGCGCCGGCATATTCGCACGAAACGCCCGTAGAAAAGGACCGCGGCGCAGAAAAGACCCAGCAGAAGCCCGACCCAGACGCCCGCAGGCCCCATCCCGGCGGTGAAGCCGAGCAGGTACGCCGCCGGAATCGCCACCAGATAGTACGAGACCAATGAATATACCATCGGCACCTTGGTGTCCTTGAGCCCCCTGAGGGACGCCATCGAAGCAAGCTGCAGGGCATCGGCAACCTGGAACAGCGCCAGCACGACAATCAGCTTCGACGCCAGGGCGGTCACTTCCGGGTCATTTGAATATGCCAAAGGAAGCAGATGCCTGAGGAGTATGAATATCAGGCCGCACGCTCCCATGTACAGGAGCGACATGTGGATCGAAGCATTTGCTGCCATCACGGTTTCCTCCTTCTTGCCGGCCCCATACTGGAAAGAGACCCGGATTGTGGCAGCAGCGCCTAATCCGGTGGCGACCATGAAGGAGAGCTGGCTCAATGAGTTGGCAATCTGGTGGGCTGCAAGCTGGACCTTTCCCATCCAGCCGACCATAATGGCTGCAAGGCTGAAACTCATCGATTCCAGGAGACCGGAAAGGGCAATCGGGACTGATAGGTGCAGGAGGGTCCGGAGAGTTTCCCGGTCAGCTTTGATGCCGAGGGCTTCCCGAAGGAAGGGGCCCATCCGCCTGGAAACCGAAAGAATCACCAGGAATGAGGTCGCACAGAAAATCCTGGAAATCAAGGTCGCCACAGCGGCTCCAGTAACCCCCATCGCAGGTGCTCCCCAATGTCCGAAGATAAGGACCCAGTTGAGCAGTATGTTGATAAGGTTGGCTACAACCGTAACCCACATCGCGTACTTGGTGTTCCCGACTCCTTCGGCAAAGAACCGGCAGGTGAAGAACGGAAGCATCGCAATGATGGAGACCAGATTGATGAAGTAATAGCTCCTGGCATGGAGAAGGACCTCGGGCTCCTGTCCCATCTTCCCCATCAGAAGGCCGGTGACAAGCAGGATTGCGGCAACTAGCGAGAAGACCAAGGTGTTGAGAATGAATGAATTCTTCAGGTAGCGCGAAGCCGCCATGTGGTCATTCCTGCCCATGGACTCCCCAACCAGCGGGGTAAGGCCCTGGGAAAATCCGATCAGGGACACAATGCCGATCACAAAGATGGCATTTGCAAAAGAGACGCCGGCCAGCTGGGCAGTTCCGACGTGCCCGACCATGATATTGTCGGCAAGCTGCACAACAACCTGCCCCGCCTGGGTAATCATCACCGGCAGGGCCACCTTAAGATTCCGTTTATAGAATGGAAGATACTTTCTGAAACTATACATCATACATCACATATCATACATCACTCATCACG
>JBJFDD010000291.1:4450-5668 GCA_051889815.1 Candidatus Cryptobacteroides sp.
TCCTCAGGAACGGAGCCCGACACTAGCGGTCAAGAAGCCGATCTGCCAGAGCCTCCAGTTCGGCCACCTGGCTCTCCTTGAGAGAACTTCTCAACGTTACTGTGCCCTCCAGAACCTCAATCGAGTTCATCGACTCCAGTGCAGCGCGCATCAGCTTTGCAGCCTGGGGTGCCCAGGTCCCGTTCTCAACCAGAGCCACACGGCGCTTACGGAAACCTTTGATTGCCAGTTTATTGAGGAAGCCCTGCATCGGTGGGAAAAGCCCACCGTCATAAGTGCTGCAAGCAAGCACCATAGTACCCATCCTGAAGGCATCCTCGACAGCTTCAGCAACATCATCGCGGCACAAGTCTGTCACACTGACCTTCGGAGCGCCCTTGGCTTTAAGAATATCCGCAAGTCTCCTCGCCGCAGCAGCCGTGTTGCCGTGAATGGATGCAAAAGCTATGAGGATTCCTTCCGGCGTCTCCGGCTCATAGGAACTCCAGATAGTGTAGAGACGGAGCGCCTCCGCCATCCTTTCGCCGGTGAGGACCGGTCCATGAAGAGGACATATTCGTTGAATATCAAGCCCTGATGCCTTCTGGAGCACCTTGGCAACCTGTGCACCGTACTTCCCGCAGATGTTGAAATAGTATCTGCGGGCCTCGCAGGCCCAATCGTCCGGATCGGCACCATAGACACCGAACTTTCCGAAACCGTCGGCGCTGAACAGGGTCTTCCCGACCGGCATCCAAGTCATCAGGACTTCCGGCCAGTGAACCATCGTAGCCGCAATGAAGTGAAGCACAACGTCCTCACCCAGATCCAGGCAATCTCCCTCCTTGACAGTCCTGACACACACCCGGGAGCATTTCTGCCCGGCCCCGCCGGCAAGGCCGTCGCTCCCCTCGAATGGCTTCACGTCGGCTTCGAGAGCGTCGACTGAAACCCCGGAGGAACCCAAGGCATGAACCTCGCTCCCCTCAAATGGCTTCACGTCAACCTCGAGAGCGTTGTTGAACTGCTGAAGGAAGGTCGCCGCCTGGGCACTGCAGATGACGGTCGTGCCGGGATATTCTTTGAGGAAGGCAGCGATAGACCCGCTATGGTCCGGCTCCATGTGCTGAACCACAAGATAGTCGGGCTTCCTACCCTCAAGTGCCCTGGAAAGATTTGTCATCCACTCCACGCTCTTGCGCACATCGACAGTATCCATCACGGCAATCCTGCTACCCT
>JBJFDD010000292.1:0-5643 GCA_051889815.1 Candidatus Cryptobacteroides sp.
CCCTCGAAGAGAGCTGTGAGGAGTCAAGAATATGGGAGGCTCTCGAGAAACTTCCACGGAAACGGCGGCAGATCTTCATCATGAGCCGGCGTGACGGGATGTCCCACGAGGAGATTGCGGAGGAACTTGGCATCTCTGTCAGGACTGTCAAAAACCAGATCTCGCGGGCCCTTGCGGCTTTCGGCCGGAAGAAATTCACAAGAATCCTGACTTTTTTCTTCTAGCGCGTGGTACCTTTTGCCGCTTTTCCCGTCTTACTGGTGAATCAGCCAGCGAAAAGTTATGGAAGAAAAAAGAATGCGGTTCGTCCTGAATCATTACAGGGACGGATTGAAGAGTACCGAAGACGCCCTTGCCAGCGTTTATGAAAAGGCCGGTGTGGCCGGCGGAACCGTCAGACTGACAAGTTGGAGAAAAGTCCTGCTCCCGGTGGCAGGGATTGCGGCTTCGCTGCTGCTTGTCATATTCATTGGCGTGCGGGAGCATTATGCATGGGAAGAATATTGTGCTGATGCATCAAAGGCAGTGGTCACTCTCTCGGACGGGACAGTGATGACTCTCTCTCCAGGCACTGTGGCAAAAGTGCAGGTGCGGGTGGATCCCCGTCACGTCGAGCTTGACGGTAAAGCCTATTTCGAGGTCGCAAGGGACGAAGCCCGTCCTTTCACCGTGGCGGCGGGAGAGGGTACCGTCAAAGTCCTCGGGACCAAGTTCCTGGTCACTGAAGGGCCTGGCGGGACATCGGTCGATGTCACTGAAGGGAAGGTGCTCTTTTCGGCTGCTGGTTCAGAAGAGGGCGTGGTCCTGACAAAAGGGATGAGCGCAGCCCTCTCCGGAGAGATGAATATCCCAACCCTTGTCTACGATGCGCTCCCGAATCCTGCGGCCTGGGCGACAGGGGAGTTCGTCTACCGGGAGACCTCGCTCGGTGAGGCACTCAGGGAGCTGTCGTCATTCTACGGGGTCAGCCTCTCCACTGCGGATGAGGCGGATCCGGAGCAGTCTTTCTCCGGCAAATTCTCGACAGGGTCACTGGATGACATAATCTACGCAATCGAATCTGCCCTCGGCGTGAAAATCGAAAAGCAATGAAAATGAATATGAAGAAGACAATCACGTTGTCCCTGCTCCTCCCGGCGCTGCTTTCCTGCTCCGGAGAGAACCCATACATGACAAGACAGGCAATCGAGACGGTTGACCGCATCTGCGGAGAGTACCGGATAACAAGTCTTGAGACTCTTGACGGCAAGATTGATCTCGACGGGGACGGCATCGGAAGCAATGACTTGAGGTCGGAGATGGAGAAAACGGGATGGCTGGGCTTTTCCTCTCCCTTCGATGAACTGCTTTCGGTTGTCAACCCGAAAACCGAAAAGAGCCGCACTGCAACCATCCTTCTTTTCTTCCCGTCAGGGGCTTTCGGGAAGGAGCCGGATATCCCGCAGACGGTAAGAATGGAGTCGGTCCAGTTCGCTTATGATGTGGACGACGAGGGGACGATTACCGCTCCGGTCGGCACTTTCATCAATGCGGAGGCCCAGTACGACTACAATTCCATCAAGGACGTGAACTTCGAGTTTATGGACAATTGGGACCTTGCGCTCACCGGCACAATCTACCTCTACGACCGTTCGGACAAAGAATTCGTCTACAGGAGGGTACGTGCGATCTATCACTGTGTCTCGACAAAACAGAAAAATAAGGAATGAAAAGAATATTGACACTTTTGCTCATCTTTCTCTCAGTCCCTGTATTCTCGCAGGAGTCGCTGAAGGCAAGGATGGACCGGATAGAGAAGGACTTCGGAGTCGGCTTCGTGTACGCTTCCTCCCTTTCTCCGGAGTCGCGGACAGTCTTGTCCAATGAATATGGGGACGACCTGGCAGCCGTTCTTGAAGCCTCGTTCAAGGGTACCGGAATCAAGTACGAGATCCGCAGGGGCAATGTCATACTCAGCGTTGACAAATCATCAAAGGCAGCAAAGTCCACCCTCTGCGGCCTTGTCACTGATGCAAGTTCCGGAGAACTCCTGATCGGTGCGGCAGTAATCGTGACCCGGTCCGGAAGCGCACCTGTCGGGGCGGTGACCAATGAATATGGTTTCTACACCATCACGGTTGATGAAGGCGAATACCTGCTCGAGGTGTCCTATCTGGGATATTCTCCGATCAGAAGACCTCTCACCCTGAAGAAGGACCAGACCCTCAGTTTTGTCCTGACTCCTGATGCGCGGATCTCGGAATCCGGAATCACCTCGAGAAGGGATGCCGGCATCCTGTCCACAAGACCCGGAAGCACGGTCCTGTCTGCATCTATGATCGAAAGCACTCCTGCAGTGTTCGGGGAACCGGATATCCTCAAGACCATCCAGATGCTTCCGGGAGTACAGAATGCCAATGACGGCTTCTCCGGAATCAACGTCCGGGGAGGAGGGCTTGATGAGAACCTGATACTTCTCGACGGGTCGGCACTCTACAACACCAACCATCTTCTCGGACTTACTTCGATGTTCTCCCCGGACATGGTCAAGAAGACAACTGTCTACAAGTCGGCTTTCCCGGCAAGGTATGGAGGAAGGACCAGCAGCGTAGTGGATGTACGCTCCAAGGACGGAAACTTCAAGGAGACGCACGCTTCGCTGAGCATCGGTCTCCTGGCCGACAAACTGTCCATCGAAGGCCCCCTGAAGAAGGACAAGGTGTCTTTCGCCCTCTCTGGGAGGCTTATGCAGACAGGGGTCTTTTCCCCGGTGATGAAGGCATTCGGTGTGCCGGCCAACTACTGGTTTTATGATCTCAATGCGAAGCTGACATTCGTGTTGGGCGAGAGAGACCGCCTCTACGCCGGCATATTCAATGGCTATGACAATTTCCGTTACGCCCAGACCGAGGAAGGCTTCAGGCATTACTACGACGACAACTATGCCCCTTACGACATGTACTACACAAATAGTCAGAAACTCGCTCTCCGCTGGGGCAACACCCTGGGCACCCTGAGGTGGAACCATATCTATTCTCCACGAATCTTCTCCAATCTTACCGTTGCAGCCAACAGGTACAACATGAGCCTGTCAAACTCGAGCAGCGTGGAGGTGGACGATGACGGAGAGGAGTCATTCGGCGAGACTTCATTCAGCATGTCTTCAGGGATAATGGACCTGCGTGCGCAGATGGATTTCGACTACACCCCGTCTCCCGCCCATCTGATCAAGTTCGGAGCTGAGGTGATAGGGCACAAGTTCCGCCCGGAGTCCTCCTACAGCGTCGAGAAGGCAACTTCTGCAGGGGTGTCTTCGGACAATAGGACTGACATGCAGAAGGGCAAGGTCCACTATGGTATCGAGGCCGCCCTCTATCTGGAGGACAACATGGTGTTGGCAGACTGGCTCACTTTCTGCCCCGGAATAAGGTTGAGCACCTTCGTCACCGAAGGCAGGACCTACGTCTCGCCGGAACCGAGGCTGTCGCTCAAGGCGGACATCCGGGAGGATCTCTTCGCAAAGGCTTCCCTGACGAGGATGACCCAGTTTGTCCATATGCTCACCACGGGCAATACCTCTCTACCTACGGACATGTGGGTGCCGTCCACAAAAGACATCAAGCCTGCCGTGTCCGACCAGGCGAGTGTCGGGCTGTACTACACCGGTCTTGACGGGTGGGAATTCTCTACGGAAGGGTACTGGAAGACTATGGACAATGTCCTGGAGTACCTGGAAGCCAATGCTTCACTCTTTTCATCGATCAACTGGGAACAGAATGTGGCTATGGGAAAGGGCCGGTCGTTCGGCCTGGAGCTGATGGCCGAGAAGAGCTCCGGAAAGGCGACCGGAATGCTGGCTTACACAATCTCAAAGAGTGACAGGGTGTTCCCTGACGGCTCTGTCAATGGCGGAAGGAGATTCCCGTATGCCTACGACAGAAGGCATAAGCTGACGTCGACCGTGAACTATAACTTCACTGACAGGATTGATGCGACTGCAACGTGGACATTCGCTTCCGGTGCCTGGTTTACAGTGCCTACCCGGCATGTCACCACCGTCGGTCCGGACGGTTATCTTCAAGGGGAACTCTGTGTCACGGAGAGGAACAACTACAGGCTTCCTCCGGTGCATCATCTCGACGTCGGGGTCAACTTCAGGAAGCGGAAGCGCGTGGGCGAAAGAGTGTGGAACATCGGTGTCTACAACATCTACGGGGCGCGCAATCCGACCCTTCTGGAGTCTTCGATGAATGATGCGCAGTTCGAGAATCCGGACCTTCCGGACGGGGCCATCGTCATTACCAGGCGTTCTCTGTTCATGTTCATGCCATCAGTTACCTTTACAAGAAAATTCTGATATGCGAAAGATATATTCATTGACAGCGCTGCTGCTCATCCTCACTTCCTGCGTGGATGATATTTATCCGGGCCATTCCGGCCCCGAAAAGATGCTGGGAATGGATGCCGACCTGTTTACCACCGACACCCTGCACAAGGTAATGCTCTACTACAGCGGATACGATTCCATTGAATATGCCGGAGACCTGACGGTCAGCATCTATGTGAACGGAGACCTCAGGGATGAGACATCCGAGTGCCGGCCGTATTACGACAAGCCGTCGGATTACCTGAACTACCCTGCCCTGTATGACCTTCGCGCGACTTTTTCGCCGGGGGACAAAGTGCGGATTGTGGCCCGGAACGATGAATTCCGGGCCGAGGCCGAGGTTGAGGTTCCGGAAGGTCCGTCGTACGGCAAGACGGGCTATTCTGCGGGTACGAAGGTCGATCCTGTGACTTCGGCTGAATCCCGGTTTCTGGAGTACAGGGTCGAGGTTCAGGATTCGGGTGAGGGGACTGACTACTACACTGTCGAGGTCTTCAACAAGAAGGTCTGCATTCAGGATGACAATGGTGAGGTCGTCGAGAACGTGCTTGACCGGCTGGAACTGGATGTGTCCCGGGAGCCTCTCCTGTCGGCCAGTTTCCCGTCTTCGTTCGATTTCATGAGTTCTTCGTCCGGCAACAGCTTTGACCATTACAAGTATTGGGCTTTCACTGACAATTCCTTCACGGGGGACAGCTACACCTTGTCCCTTCGGAACTATGATGTGTGGTCGATCCTGCCCAGGCACTCGATGACGTCGACGGGGCATTACGATGAGAATGGCAACTATGTGCAGACGTCTGTTGAATATACGATGAGGCTTTCTGCCGTGGTCCGTCTGTCCCGAGTTTCGCGTGCGGTATATTCAAGATACATGGCCAAATCCTTCGACAACAGCGCGCTAAGCACTCTGGTGCTGTTCGATTCCACGCATGAGTATCCGTCAAACGTGAAGGGCGGTATCGGGATGGTCAACGTCTTCTCAAGCGAGATCCGTGAGATTGAGATCGGCACTTTCCACTACGATATGTGGAACTTCCATCAGATCGAGGACATATTCGGGGATTGAGAATGCCAGGTCTCTTAACACCCGCCCCGGCGTGTTGAGTATGGGTCAGGTACTTTGATGGGAATATGCAGCCTGGAGGCGGAGAGACGCCAAAGCCCGCGGGTGGAGACGCCTCCGCTATTCCTGTCTCCGATTACACCAAGAAGTAAAAAGGAGGCCGACCCAAAAGGGTCGGTTTCTTTCATATTATAGAGTGGCATGTAGTTGT
>JBJFDD010000293.1:0-5638 GCA_051889815.1 Candidatus Cryptobacteroides sp.
GTACATGATCGGGCCGACGAAGATGAAGAGGTTGCCGATTGCGGTGGCACCCAACCACAGGCCCTGGCAGAGACCTTGCATGCTCTTCGGGGCTACCTTCGAAACGAACGAAAGTCCCAGTGGTGAGATGAAGAGTTCCGCGACGGTGAGGAAGAAATATGTCAGGATAAGAACCCACGGACCTGCCTTCATGGCGGCGGCTTCTGCTACAGGCATGCCTCTGAAATCGACTCCTGAAGGGTAGCCTGCAATCATTGAATATGCCATGAGGAAGAGGTAAGCCATTCCTGTGATACCCATACCGATGGCAATTTTCTTAGGGGTGGACACCGCTTTGCCCTTTCTGCCCAGGGCACCGAAGATGGCCATGATGATCGGGGTGAGGACAATCACGAAGAACGGATTGACAGCCTGCCAGATTTCAGGGGCGATTGAGTCGGTGCGGACGAAATCCCTGGCAAAGAGCGAGAGGGACTGCCCGTTCTGGTGGAATGACAGCCAGAAGAAGATGCAGATGCCGAGCACTGCGAAGAGGGCTGCCATGCGCTGCTTGATTTCCTTTGCCATTGCAACCTTCTCTTCCTGGGTGTAGCCGACCACGGCCTGTGCTTCCTTCTTTGCAGGCTCCGGGAGCCCCTTCTTGGTGAGAAGGAAGATTGTCAGGGAGATTAGCATGGCGGCAACGGAGGCAATGAATGAATAATGTACACCTTCATTGAATATCTGGAGATAATTCTCGCAGAATGACATGTTTACGATTGCATCACCGCTGATGGTAACCTGCTGGGCGAGGTCGGTGAGGTTCTGCATCTGCTCGGCCGGAAGATTTCCTCCGTTGTTGATGTACTGGTGACAGAGGGAAGGAAGACCGGCATTGTAGATGAGGTTGTGGGACTTGAGCCACCAGGAGCGCAGGAGCGGAGCGACGAACGGGGCGATGAGTCCGCCTACATTGATGAAGACGTAGAAAATCTGGAATCCGGAGTCGCGCTGTCCCTTGGCTTTCTCGAGGGCTTCAGGGCCTTTCTTTGCGGCTTCTGCCTCGAAGTTGTCGTACAGCTGGCCAACCATAGCCTGGAGGTTGCCCTTGAACAGGCCGTTGCCGAAGGCTATCAGGAACAGGGCAAGGCAGGTGAAGGGAAGGAGCCAGCCCTGGTTGAGGGAGGTGGCTGTGACAGGGATGGAAAGGCAGACGTAGCCGATTGCCATCACGATGAGACCTGTCTGGATTGTGCCCTTGTAGTTCCTGGTACGGTCGGCGATAATGCCGCCTACGAGGCTCAGGACGTAGATTCCGCAGTAGAAGACAGAGTAGATCAGAGCGCTGGTCTCATCCGGGATTCCGAATTTGGAACAGAGGAAGAGCACCAGGACGGCATTCATGATGTAGTAGCCGAAGCGTTCGCCCATGTTGCTGAGGGCGGCGGCCAGCAAGCCTTTCGGATGGTTCTTGAACATATTCGTAAATTGTTTTGATTGTTATCCGTGTTTTATTCAAACCTCTAAAATAGTCAAAATTCGCATACTCTCCAAATCCATGTGCACGGAGGGCGGTTTTGTGCTTCATTCGGGAAATATTATTATATTTGTCTGCTGTGAACATTACATTTGCCTTATGAAGTTCGGGACTTGCGTCATAGGCGCCCTGATGCGCGTCTTTTCAGCCCTTCCATTGGGATTCCATTATGCCGGGTCCCGGTTCTTTTCATGGATTCTTAGGGATTTGATGCACTACCGCCGTGAACTGGTGATGATGAATCTGGCCCGTTCTTTCCCGCAGATGAAGTATAATGAACTGAAGGATGTCTCGAACCGTTTCTACAGGCATTTCGGCAATATCTTCGCCGAGGCCATCTGGTTCGGCGGCTGCCGCAATCCCAAGAGGCTCAGGGACAGGCATCTGGTGGAGATGACCAATTCGGAGGTGCTTGAGGCTGCCTACAACGGCTCTCCCGGAGTCATCATCCTGGATTCCCACTGCGGCAACTGGGAGCTTCTTGGAGGCTACGAGAACTATGACTACCGCCGGGATTTCATCAGCGGGCTTGACCGGGATGCATTTGTCGTGGTTTACAAACCCCTGTCCAGCAAGGTCTGGGATGAACTGATGCGCTTGAACCGCTGCGCTCCGGTCAACAAAGGCAACCACGAAGGCTATGTCAGCTCCTACGAGATTCTCCGTTATGCGGTCAACCATCGGAACGACAAGAAGATTTACCTCTTCCCGACTGACCAGTGTCCTTACCGCATTTCAACGGTTGACGAAACCGTGGATTTCATGCACCAGCAGACCAAGACCATGCTCGGAGCCGCCTCGATTGCCCACAAGTTCGGCTTCAGCGTGCTGTACATGAACATGCTTCCGGTGGAGCGCGGACGCTACGAGTGGTCCTTTACAGAAATATGCCGGGATGCGTCCGCCCATACCCCGCACGAAATAATGCAGAAATTCTACAATCTTCTGCAGCAGGATATTGAAAAAACCCCTTGGAATTATCTGTGGACACACAACAGGTGGAAGAGATGATTCCCGAAAATGATTTGACTATGAACACTAAAGCAACCTTTGCGTCCATCTGCCTCTGCTGCATGATGGCACCGGCTGTTCCCCTGGATGCCCAGGACCTTGCCGGTTCCGTGTCCTACGCTCTGCCCCAGACTACGATAGTCCTTGAGGTGGAGGCTGTCCGTGAGTACTTCTATGCCGGACCGTATGCCCGGTTTGCCAAGAAATATCTGGGTGTCGATGCAGAAGCCGAGGACAGGACCAGCTGCCGGCTTGTCGGAGTGAAGATGACTCCTGCAGTCGAAGCTGACCAGGGCGCGAGATATTACATCAATGCCGACAAAGGGATTCCTGCATTTCTTTCGCTCAGCTCCCAGGGCCTTGTGGCCGTCTCTGACGGCAATTTCGGCGATTCCTCCGTCTGGAGGTTTCCGGCACAGCAGGGCGCCGATTTCGCCGGGAAGGGCCTCAGTTCGAACCTTACTTCAGAAGCAGCAACCCTGTACCGCGGTGTCAGGGACGACGCTTCTTTCAACCGTGTAGGGGTACAGCAGAACATGGTTGTCCAGAAGTCTATCGAGCAGCGTGCCCAGGAGGCCGCCAACACGATTTTCGAACTCCGCAAGAAGAGAATCCAGATTGTGACTGGCGACACCGATGCTACATACAGCGGGGAAGCGATGGGCGCAGCCCTTTCGGAAATAGCTGCCCTGGAAAAGGAATATCTGTCCATGTTCGTGGGCTGCAGCGAGTTCAGGACCCAGACCATGAAGTGTGACGTGGTGCCTTCGAAGGACAACAAGTCCCAGAAGTACATCGCCTTCCGTCTTTCCGACACCGATGGCATCGTCTCCGCCGACAATGTCTCCGGAAGTCCCTATATTCTTGAACTCGAGCCTCAGCCGGTAGGGGAGGCATCGGGCAAGGCTGTGCCTTCCAAGGGAGCGTATGCCATCTACAGGGTTCCGTCAATCTGCACCGTGAGGCTCTCCGACGGAGTCAACCCTATCCTTCAGGACAGGGTCGCCGTCTATCAGCTTGGCACCGAATGCTATTTCCCTCTGGGCAAGTAGGTGCCCCGGCATATTCATGAATGATATCACAAATGACAGAGAAAGATATGACAATCAAGGATCTTCAACCGAAGGCCGTCTGGGAGAACTTCTACGGCCTGACACGGGTACCCCGCCCGTCAAAGCATGAGGAAAAGGTACAGGCGTACCTGCTCCAGTGGGGAAAGGACAATGGTATTGACGTAAAGCGCGACAAGACAGGAAACATAATATTCACTGCCCCTGCTACTCCTGGCATGGAGAACCGCAAGGGTGTGATCATGCAGGCTCACATGGACATGGTTCCGCAGAAGACTGCCGAAACCGTCCATGACTTCCTGACTGACCCGATCGAGACGAAGGTGCTCGGGGAGTGGGTTGGCGCCAACGGTACCACTCTCGGTGCCGACAATGGCATCGGAATCGCCCTCGCCCTTTCTGTCCTCCAGGACAAGACCCTCAAGCACGGACCGCTGGAGGTTCTCGTGACCTATGATGAGGAGACCGGCATGTCCGGTGCCATCGCCCTCGAGCCAGGTGTCCTCAAGGGAGACATCCTGCTCAACCTGGACTCCGAGGACGAAGGCGAACTCTGCACGGGCTGCGCAGGCGGTCTCAACGGACTGGCCGACTTCTCCTACAGGACCTACAAGACTCCAGAAGGCTATGTGGGCTACAGGATTTCCGTCAAGGGCCTCAAGGGAGGACACTCCGGAATGGACATCTCCCTCTACAGGGGCAACGCCAACAAGATTATCTGCAGGATCCTCCTTGCCCTGATTTCTGAATATGATGTCAAGGTGGCATCAATCACAGGCGGCTCCCTCCGCAATGCCATTCCTTTCGAGGCCGAGGCAGAGATCCTCGTTCCTTCGGCAGATGCTTCCAAGGTCAAGAAACTTGTCGAGGCAAAATTCGCCGAGAGCAAGTTTGAGTACCAATATTCCGATCCGGACGCATCGATGACCTGTGTCAAGATGGCCGCTCCCGCTCCAAGATACATCAGTCCGAAGGTCATCTCCAAGGCTGTCAGGGCTATCCTTGCCTGCCCTCATGGGGTTGAGAGGATGAGCGACACCCTGCCGGGACTGACCGAGACCTCAACCAACATGGCCATGGTCCGCACGGAGAAAGGGCATCTTACAGTCACTTCCCTGACCCGCAGTTCAATTGATTCCGCCAAGATGGCTCTCTCCGATTCCATCCGCAGTGTCTTTGAACTCGCCGGTGCGAAGTACACCACAGCCGGTGGCTACAGCGGCTGGACTCCGGTTCTCGGGACTCCGATGATCAAGATTCTCGAAGACACCTACAAACGCCTTTTCGACAGGAACCTGAGGATTACCGCCACACACGGAGGTCTGGAATGCGCCATCATGGGAGCCAAGTATCCGAACTGGGAGATGGTATCGATCGGACCTACCATCGTCCATCCGCATTCACCAGACGAGCGTGTCAAGATTGACACAGTCGAAATGGTCTGGAAATTCCTCACCGCTGTCCTTGAGAACATTCCGGTCAAGGAATAGTTTGATTTTCAGAAAATTATTGCTATATTTGCAGTCCCTTACGTTCGGCTATCGGCCCGTGGGGACTGTATTTTATTTATTACTAAACAATTACGTCAAAATGTTAAAGCAGTACGAAACCGTTTTCATTGCTACTCCCGTTTTGTCTGACCAACAGATGAAGGAAGCGGTTGCAAAGTACACACAGCTTATCGCAGAAAATGGCGGTGAGGTAGTGTACGAGGAGAACTGGGGTCTCAAGCAGTTGGCATATCCAATCCAGCACAAGACTTCCGGTTTCTATTATCTTATCCAGTTCAAGGCTGAGCCATCATTCATCGAGACCCTCGAGACTCAGTATTTCCGTGACGAGAGAATCATCAGATACCTCACCGTCGCTCTTGACAAGCATGCTGTTGCATATGCTGCCAAGAGAAGGGAGAACAAGGCTGCGAAGGCTGCCGCCAAGGCTGAGCCTGCTGCAGAGGCCGCATCGGCAGAAGAAGTTACAAACGCATAATAAGGAGGAATGAATATGGCACAGAATGACGCACAGAACAGTGCAATCCGTT
>JBJFDD010000294.1:0-1590 GCA_051889815.1 Candidatus Cryptobacteroides sp.
TTCACAAATATAGTCATTTCACCACAAGAATCAACCTTTCGCCAATTCTGCGAGGGTTTATTTGCCGAGGCAAAATTGAAAATGTATTTTTGCAGGACAAACAATTAAATTTTTACCATATTCAATCATGGGACTTCTGGAAGGAAAAGTCGCCCTCATCACGGGCGCAGCAAGAGGAATAGGAAAGGCTATCGCGCTCAAGTTCGCTTCTGAGGGCGCTGATGTGGCTTTTACGGATCTCGTAATCAACGAAGCCGCCGAAGAGACAATCAAGGAAATCGAGGCTTTCGGACATAAGGTCAAGGGCTATGCTTCAAATGCGGCCGACTTCGAACAGTCGCACGCCGTTGTGAACGAAATCGTTGCAGATTTCGGAAGAATCGACATCCTGGTCAACAATGCCGGCATCACCAAGGACGGCCTGATGCTCAGGATGACCGAGGCACAGTGGGATGCAGTCATCAATGTCAACCTCAAGTCCGCTTTCAACTTCATCCATGCCGTCACTCCGGTAATGGCACGCCAGAGGGGCGGAAGCATCATCAACATGTCATCCGTTGTCGGTGTTTCCGGCAATCCGGGACAGTGCAACTACTCAGCTTCAAAGGCAGGCATGATAGGCCTGGCAAAGTCAATCGCCAAGGAGATGGGTCCCCGCGGAATCAGGGCCAACTGCATTGCCCCCGGCTTCATCATTTCAGACATGACCAAGGCTCTTCCGGACGAGGTCCGCGAGAACTGGCTCAAGACAATCCCGCTTCGCCGCGGCGGAACTCCTGAAGATGTTGCGAATGTTGCCGTCTTCCTCGGCAGCGACCTTTCAAGCTACGTCTCAGGCCAGGTCATCCACTGCTGCGGTGCGATGAACTGCTAAGCTGTAGAATAAAGACTTTTTATCGGATGTTCAACGTGATTCCAATCAGGATTGAACGTCCGATATTCGTGTTGTAGGAATACCTTGTCACCTGGTCGAGTACTTCCAGCGTGTGGCTGGCTGCACTGTTCAGCAGATCAGATCCCTTGAGAAACACGACTGTGTCATTCTTTCTGCCAATGTGGTATTCCAACGAAAAGTCAAGAAGAGTGTCGTTGAAGCCGGGAAGTTCCGAATCATTCGTCAGCCTGGTCCATGAAAGATCCGTGAGGAGAACAAGTTTTTCTGTCAGGGACCAGACAATACATCCGTAAGAGGAAAGAGTCGAACTGGAGTAGAGATAGGTGTCTGTGCAAGTAGCCTTGTTCCTTGCATAAGAAGCCTGGGCGGAAAGGGTGAACTTTGAAGAGAACAAGGTGCGTACGGCAAGATTTCCTTTCAATCCTTCATCCCTGTTGACATAAGGAACCGATTCGATCCGGTATGATGTGTTTGAACAGTTCCATGACAAGGATGGTTGTATCTTCAGTACACTGGCTACGTCGACATCAGCGGAGGCTTCGATTGAACAACTCGGAAGATTGGAGCCGTTGGTATAGCGTACCAGCTGCGAACCTGCTGGAAGCGTAAGCCCATATTCATCCAGGCTTGTTTCCGCAAGGATGTTACGGGTGTCAGTTAAAATGGGATTCACATTCTGGCTTATCACTCCGAAC
>JBJFDD010000295.1:0-1585 GCA_051889815.1 Candidatus Cryptobacteroides sp.
CTTCTTCATAGACGCGGCGCACGCCAAGATATTCCTTGGTCAGCAGGTCCGGGGCCTCCTCTATTTTGGTTATGAGGGAAATGTCACGGATAAGGTCAGACAGACGCAAAGTCTGGAGATAGGCCCGTTCCGTGAAAAGTTCCTTCTTGTCGGATGACATCTCCGGATTGTCCACTATGGTCTCAAGATAGCCCCGGATACTGGTGACGGGAGTCCTGAGTTCATGTGCGATATTGCTGGTCATCCTGCGCTTCTGGGACTGGAGCCTTTCATCGGTTTCACGGTCCGCCTGCTCACCGAAACGCTGGGAGAGAAGGAATATCACGAGCAGGGTCACGGCGAAAAGGAGAATCATCATCAGGACCAGCATCCAGTCAGGGTGCATGAAACGCTTCTGGGAAACCTCGAAAGGAAGAGCCGTGCGGATTATCGCTCCGGGATATTTCCGGGCGAAATAGATGTAGCTGATTCCGGCAGTCTCCGACTTGCGGATGCAGCAACCATCCTTGCCTTCAAGGCATGAAGATATTTCAGGACGGGAAAGGTGGTTGCCCATCGAGGAGGCCTGCTCGAAAGAATCGAAAATCACAGAACCGTCTTCCCTCACCACGGAAACCCGGATGTTGTCTGGAAGAAGTGCCATCGTCGAGGCATAGTCATCGGTACGGGCGACGATATCGGCATAGCTCTCCAGGCGGGAGGACAGAATCGCCTTCTTGTAGTTGTGTTCACTGCCGAGTTCCACAGCCAGCATGACTGCTGCGAAAACCGCAAAGACTCCGGCAAACCATATCCAAAGACGCCTATTCATTGACTTCCATGCTGTAGCCGAAGCCGGCCCGGTTGACTATCATGTCCCTATACTGCCCGAGTTTGGAACGGATCCTGGCGATGTGCACATCGACTGTCCTGTCCAGCACATAAGGGGCGTCCTTCCAGAGTTCACGGATGAAATCAGTCCTGGAGAAAATCTTTCCGGGATTGGAAGCGAGCAGGAGGAGGATGTCATATTCCTTGCGCGAAAAAGGCACAGGCACTCCGTCCACCGCGACGTTCTTGCTCTGGAGATCTATGGAAATACCTTTGAGGCAGATGACCGAAGGCTGGCTGACGGAGGCCGACGAACGTTTCAGGACAGCCTTTACCCTTGCGATGACCTCATTGATGGAGAAAGGCTTGCAGATGTAGTCATCTCCGCCGGCAGAGAACCCGGTCAGAAGGTCATTCTCGGAACTTCTTGCAGTAAGGAATATGATGGGGACATTGCACCGGTCAACCTTCCTGAGGGTGTCCGCAAGCTTGAATCCGGACATTCCCGGCAGCATGATGTCCAGAAGGACAAGATCCGGGGATGCCCCCTTGCGGATCTGTGCAAGGGCTTCCTCGGCAGTGTCACATTCCACAGTATCATAACCGGCAGCAGAGAGATTGAATGCGAGAATCTCGCGGATGTCTGCCTCATCGTCAACAATCATCACTTTCATATGCCACAAAAATAAGCCATCGGATGTTAAGATTGCCGGGCGGGATGTTAAGATTCTGTTACAACTTCACCGGAATGCTGTTAAATCCGGAATAAATCAGG
>JBJFDD010000296.1:0-1579 GCA_051889815.1 Candidatus Cryptobacteroides sp.
CATCATTGCTGACAGCGTGGAATATATGGTGAACGCCCACAAGGCCGATGCAATGATATGCATCAGCAACTGTGACAAGATTACTCCGGGCATGCTGATTGCCGCAATGAGGCTCAACATCCCTGCAATCTTCGTTTCCGGAGGTCCGATGGAAGCCGGAGTGATGGGAGCCGAAAGGCTTGACCTGATTGATGCGATGATCAAGTCCGCAGACAAGACGGTCGATGATGCAAAAGTCTCAGAGATAGAGAATTGCGCATGCCCGGGATGCGGATGCTGCTCAGGAATGTTCACGGCCAATTCCATGAACTGCCTCACCGAGGCAATCGGACTTGCCCTTCCGGGAAACGGAACCATTCTCGCAACCCACAAACGCAGGGAAGACCTTTTCCGCAGAGCTGCGCGCCAGATTGTCGCCAATGCATATAAATACTATGAAGAAGGAGATGAAAGCGTTCTTCCAAGAAGCATTGCAACACGCCAGGCCTTCATGAATGCAATGGCACTCGACATCGCCATGGGCGGATCGACCAACACCGTTCTCCACCTTCTTGCAGTTGCCAATGAGGCAGGTGCGGATTTCAAAATGAAAGACATAGACGAGCTTTCCCGCAGGGTACCATGCCTGTGCAAGGTGGCTCCGAACACTAACAAATATCATATCCAGGATGTAAACCGCGCCGGAGGAATCCCCGCAATCATGTACCAGCTTGCAAAAGGCGGCCTCGTGGATACCTCACTCAAAAGAGTTGACGGCATGACCCTCGCCGAGGAACTCCAGGCATACTGCATTGACTCTCCGGCAGTTACTTCCCTGGCAAAAGAAATCTATTCAAGCGCTCCGGCCAATGCCTACAGCACAAGAATGGCCTCACAATCAAATGATTACAAAGAATTTGACATGGACAGGGCAGAAGGCTGCATTCGTGACCTCGAACATTCCTACACAAAAGACGGAGGTCTCGGAGTCCTCTTCGGAAACATAGCCCGGGACGGATGCGTAATCAAGACTGCCGGAGTTGACAAGTCCATCTGGAAATTCTCCGGTCCCGCTAAAGTGTTCGATTCCCAGGAGGCTGCATGCGAAGGCATCCTCAGCGGAAAAATTGTAAGCGGAGACGTGGTCGTCATCACCTATGAAGGCCCGAAAGGCGGTCCCGGAATGCAGGAAATGCTTTATCCTACTTCCTATATAAAATCAATGCACCTCGGAAAAGAATGTGCCCTGATTACTGACGGACGCTTCAGCGGCGGAACTTCGGGTCTGAGCATCGGCCACATTTCCCCGGAAGCAGCCTCGGGCGGCAACATCGGCCTGGTCCGCGACGGCGACATCATAGAGATTGACATTCCTCAGAGAACCATCAACGTGAAACTTACTGATGAGCAGCTTCTGGCAATACGCAACGAGGAACTTGCACGCGGAAAGAAGGCCTTCACTCCTCCTTTCAGGCAGAGGGAAGTTTCAAAGAGCCTCAAGGCTTATGCGGCAATGGTCAGCTCGGCCGACAAGGGTGCTGTCAGAATCATCGAGGATTGATTTCCGCATAATCCGAACATCCAAAAAACGAAACAATAT
>JBJFDD010000297.1:0-5573 GCA_051889815.1 Candidatus Cryptobacteroides sp.
ATTCAATTCCGACATGCACGATTTGAAATACTTTTTCAGGACCAAGCATTTTGTTATGTCCACCTTGTTCCTGATTCTTTTTTCAGTCCTTTTCCTGGAAATCTACCATACTTACTCGAGCACGGTATGGTTGAGTCTTACAAGGGGACATTTCTGGATGACTCTGGCTTTCTATCTGGTCTGTATCCTCATTGTGTCTGTCTCTTGGGTCGTTATCGCCCGAAGGACCAGGACCCGGGACATCAGTCCGAAGTACCTGCTGGCGGTAATACTTGTCCAGTACTCCTTAATCTCCTTGGTGTACATCCTCTTTTCCTTCCGCTACACCCAGTTCTCCATCCTGCTTTTCCTCAAGGTGCTGTTCTGTGTGGCTGTCATCCAGTCGATTCCTTATGCGATTTATTTCAGGTATGCCTACTACAGGTCGATGGCTGAAGAGAACAGTCTGCTGAGGAAGAAGATAGAAGACCTTGAGAAACAGCTTGAGTCTCTCCGGAACCCATCGGTGCCCGGCGAAGGACACTCTTCCAGCAAGCTGCTGAACCTCAGCGATTCCAACGGATCCCTCAAACTGACTATCGATTCCGATTCCATCTGCTATGTCGAATCGCAGGACAACTACGTCAAGATCTGCTACGAATAGAACGGAGGAACGGCGAATTACATGCTGCGTTGCAGTTCGATGCGCTTTGAGGCTTTCTGTGAGGGGACCACTATCCTGCGCTGCCATCGTTCCTATTTTATCAATACGACCAGAATCAAGTCCATCCGTTACGAGAACCGCCGTTCGTTCGCCCTTCTGGAGATGCCTGTCTCCAAAGAAATTCCGATTTCGAAGACCTACATCAAGGCGTTCTCCGAACTCGGTCTGCCTGCCTGAGTGAACCGTATCGGAGTTCCAGTTGAAGAATACATGCTATAATAACCGATCAAACTAATGAGAACATCAATCATCACAATGCGCCAGCGGCTCCTGCTTGCCGCCGTTGCGTTCCTGCTGTCTGCAGGAATGTCTGCCCAGACAGTCCCTACCCCACGTGGCTCCGATGATTTCAAAATCGGGATCGCCGGTTTCTCCTATCGCAATTTCGACATTGACAAGACTCTTGAATATCTTCAGAGCATGGATGTCAAATACCTGTCAATCAAGGATTTCTGGCTTCCTCTCAACTCCACTTCCGAACAGATGGAGGCCTTCAAGGCCAAGTGTGCCGCTGCCGGCGTCGATGGCTACATCCTCGGCCCGATCTACATGAAAAGCAAGGAACAGGTGGACAGGGCCTTTGAATATGTCGCCAGATACGGCCACGATATGTTCATCGGTGTCCCGGACTACGAACTCCTGGACTATGTCATCGCAAAGGTCAAGGAAACCGGAATCAGGGTTGCCATCCATACCCATGGCCCTGACGGCGCAGCCTTCCCGGACATCCGCACGGTGGTCGAAAAAGTCGGCGACCCTTCTTTGGGAATAGGCTGCTGCATGGACCTGGGCCACACCTACAGGTCCGGTTACGATGCTGCCAAGGACATCCGCAAGTACGGGAAATGGATCTACGACATCCACATCAAGGATGAGACCGATGCCTCCAAGGCCGGACAGACTTGGGAAATGGGACGGGGAAAGATGGACTTCGTGAAAATCGTGAAGGCTCTGAGGAAGGTCGGATATTCAGGAAAAATTTCAATTGAATTCGAGAAGAACGGGAACAATCCGCATCCTGGTATCGCCGAGTCTGTCGGTTATCTCCGCGGGGTGCTTGACGCAACGCGCTAGAAACCATTCATCGTCATGAATCCATGCCGTGGATGCCTGATAGTCCGGACCAGTCTTTCCCAGACGGTCCGGGCTGTCAGTTTTCAGTGGCTTCCATCAGCCTGCGGACCGGTTTGTATTTCCTCAGGAATCTTGAAGCTATAACTCTTACGACTGTATAACTCGGGATTGCGACAAGCATTCCTATGATTCCCGCAAGGTGGCCGGCAACAAGCAGGACGATGAACACCTCCAGCGGGCTGGACTTGATGCTTGTCGAATAGATGAGCGGCTGGAAGAGGAAGTTGTCGACCATCTGGGTCAAAATGAAGACGGCAAGGAGTGTAAGTGCAACGGCAATCAGAGATGGATCGGCTCCGGCGGCGGCCGCCGAACTGAATCTGATGACAAGCCCGAGGCTAGTCCCGATGGCGCAGCCGATCCAGGGACCGACATAAGGGATGACATTCAGCAGGCCGGTAATGAATGCAATACCTATCGAAGCCGTAAAGCCGATCTTGCAGAATGCAGCCAGACCGATGAAATTGAGGGTTGCCACTCCGATAACCTCGCAGACCAGGCCGGCAAAATACCTGCTGAGCAGGTGCTCTATTTCTCCCACTGCGACAATCGCGTCATTCTCCATCTTGTCCGGTACAAGCGCGCCTATGATATTCTTGAAGAGGTTGTCGTTCTTGACGAAGAAGAAACTGATGAAGACGACAGAGAACAGGCCGATTCCGAAGTCGCCGAGTGCTGATGCCACCGAGCCCATCATTGATGTCACTGAAGTGATGTCGAACTCATTTGAAATCCATTCGGTGAAAGCCTGCTCAATCCTGAAGCCATAGCCGAGGACCGGAAACTTGTCGATGAGCCAGGCGTTGACATTCCTGAGCCATTGGGAGAAAACCGATCCGCCCATCGAGGCGTTCTGCAGGTTTGCGGAAATGTCCTGGATGATGTTCGCCGTGACAGGAATCACCTGGGTGACGATGCCCACGAAGATGGCAAGGGCCGTGATTATCGTGAATATGGCGATGAGCCAGGATGGCATGCTCCAGCCCTTGACATGAATTTTCCCCAGCGCCCTTGCTACCGGGCGGCATATGAATGAGAGTACAGCTGCGAGGATGATGTAGGCAAGAGTGCTCCTGAAAAACCAGCAGGCGAGGCAGATGAGAGCAAAGGAGGCAGTTTTGAGTATGGCTCCTGAAAGTATTTCGGTGTTGTTGCGTGATTCCATTGTTGATTGTGCTGTTGATAAAAAGTGTGTCATTTTACGCGTCTCAAAGATAATCAATTTGCAGGATAACCTCAAAATGGCTAATATTGTAACAATGGAAATCAAGGTTTCAGAAGAGTTGAGCTTCATAATCCGCTATGCCGGCGATGAAGCGATGAGGACGGGGTGTTATGCCATCGGCCATGACCATCTGTTTCTTGGTATCCTCCGCCATGGAGAGAATGATGCATGCCGTGTCCTGCGGATTCTCGGTGTCGACACAGACCATCTCAAGAATTTCATTGACAGCCACATATTCTCGAAAGAGCCGATTCCATATTCAGAATCGGAAAAGATTTTCTTTTCCAGGCATTGCCAGAACATCCTGAATCTGACTGTCATGGAAGCTACAAGGCTGAATTGTGAGATAGCCTGTCCCGCCCATCTCCTGCTTGCTCTCTGCCGTACTTCGGAAAGTTTCGGCCAGGCCTATCTCCACGACAGGGGGATTGACTACGGAAAGGTCCTTTCCGCCCTGCATGACGTCGGGATGATTCCCGTACAAGACCGTGAAGCGGGGCGGCCAGGTGAGTCCCAAGGGCAGGTGACAGCTTCTGAAGGTTCCTCTGTGGAGGACCCGGTACGGATTGAGGATTTCGGGACCGACCTGACGAAGGCGGCTTCCGAAGGGAAACTTGATCCTGTAGTGGGACGCGATGCCGAGATAGCCCGTGTCATCGAGATACTCGGCAGGCGCAAGAAGAACAATCCGATGCTGATCGGGGAGCCCGGTGTGGGCAAGTCGGCCATAGTAGAGGGTATTGCCCTCCGGATAGCGTCCGGAAGCATTTCCGCCCCGCTTGCGAAGAAGCGGCTGGTTTCCCTTGACATGGCCTCCGTTGTCGCCGGGACCCGCTACCGCGGCGATTTCGAGAAGCGCCTCAAGCGGATTATCGGGGCCGTTGCCCTGGATCCGGACCTTATTCTCTTCATTGATGAGTTCCACACAATAGTCGGCGCCGGAGGAGCCCAGGGCAGTCTGGATGCCGCGAACATCCTGAAGCCTGCGCTTGCCCGCGGCCAGATCCAGTGCATCGGTGCGACCACCATAGACGAGTTCGCCCGGATTATCGAAAAGGACGGAGCCCTTGACCGTCGTTTCCAGAAGATTGTCGTGGAACCGACAGGGATTGCGCAGTCGATAGAGATTCTTGAAAGCATCCGGGACAATTACGAGAAGTTCCACAATGTAACCTACTCCCGTGAGGCTATTGAAGCCTGTGTGCGTCTGACGGACCGGTATATTCCGGACATGCACCTTCCTGACAAGGCTATCGATGCGATGGACGAAGCCGGCTCGATGGTCCGTCTTGCCTGCTCCGGTCGTGCGTGTTCCTCCAGTCCGGTGGGAGCGGATGACATTGCTTCCGTTGTTTCGAAGATGACCGGAATCCCTGTCAGCAGGGTTGCCCGGTCGGAAGGAAGCAGGCTCCTGGAGATGCAGTCCCGCCTGAAGGAACGGATTGTCGGCCAGGATGATGCCGTGGACAGGGTGGTTCGTGCCATCAGGCGCAACCGGGCAGGCCTGAAGGATCCCCACAGGCCGATAGGAACCTTCCTTTTTTTCGGGCCGACCGGAGTCGGCAAGACCCAGCTGGCCAAATGCCTGGCCGAATTCCTCTTCGATTCGGAGGACAACATGGTCCGGATCGACATGAGCGAGTACACTGAAAAGTTTACTTCCAGCCGTCTGATAGGGGCTCCTCCGGGCTATGTAGGGCACGGGGAAGGTGGACAACTGAGCGAACAGGTCAGGCGCAAGCCGTATTCCGTGGTGCTTCTCGATGAGATTGAAAAGGCTCACCCCGACATATTCAATCTGCTCCTGCAGGTCCTGGACGAAGGCCGCCTGACGGATTCAATGGGCAGGAATGTCAGTTTCCGCAATACGATTGTCATCATGACTTCCAACGCCGGGACGCGCGAACTTGATGAATATGGCAAGGGCGTCGGCTTCGCTACTGCCGGAAAGGACATCGGGCGCAATCGCCAGGGAGTGCTCGAGAAGGCGGTCCGCAAGGTCTTTCCGCCGGAGTTCCTCAATCGGGTGGACGACCAGGTCTTTTTCCGTTCGCTCGTGCGGGAAGACCTCGAGAAGATAATCGACATTGAACTCAGGGACTTGAAATCCAGGATACTCGAGACGGGTTACCGCCTCAGTGTCACTCCTTCAGCGAAGAAATTCGTCGCGGAAGCCGGCTTCGATCCCGCCTACGGGGCAAGACCTCTGAAAAGGGCTGTGATGAAGTACGTCGAGGATCCTGTGTCGGAATTCATTATCTCCGACCGCATCCTCCATCCTGCCGTGAAAGACGGCGACAGGCCGCGCTCCATAAGGCTCGGACTCTCGCGCGACCATGAGCAGACGGTTGTTTCCCTCAAGGACTGAGGAAGTGTGACCCTACTTCGCGCCAAGGGCTATGTCGGTTATTTCGAGACCCATCTCGCCGATCATTTCGACAAGCGTGTAAAATGAAGATTCGGAAGAAATCATTGATGCGAGATTCTCGATAGTGAAGTCAGTGTTTCTCA
>JBJFDD010000298.1:0-1576 GCA_051889815.1 Candidatus Cryptobacteroides sp.
CCTTCGCGGCGGTGATTATTATTTCAACGGAGGGGTTGCGGCGGCGGTCGGAGCCGAATATTCATTTGATGACATGCTGTTCGCCCGTGCCGGTTATCACTATGGCAGTTCCAAGGCGGTTCTACCTTCTTTCGTGACCGTCGGCCTGGGTGCTAGGTTTGTAGGTATCGACATCAATTTCGCTTATCTGACAGGCAATGATTTCCTCGGAAACACTCTGACTGTAGGTATCGGATATTCATTCTAGGCAGGACTGGTGGCGTTGCCTGGAACAAGGCATGCCCTCAATCAGTCAAAGAGGCTGGCCGGATGCGAAATCCGGCCAGCCTCTTTTCTTCGGTTACTTCGGTGTTCGGTTTTCAATAGTCAGGGGTAAACTTCCTGAGCACATCCGTCAGGGTGCGCTCGAAAATCTCCCTTTCGTGGTCGGTGAGGAAATCTACTTCAATCGGGACCTGGAACAGTCTCTGCTTGAGTTTCGCAGGCAGTCCGCCTAGATCCAGGATCCTCTGGCAGTCCTTTTCGGTCGTTGCGACAACCGAGGTAGGGTTGTTCTCCACAACCCTCATTATCCTCCGGATGTCTGACCTGTGGTAGTTGTGGTGGTCGGCGAACTTGAAGCTGGAGATGATCTTGTGCTCATCGCTCAGGTACATCCGCAGGGGAGTGTCCTTTGCAATCCCGGTGAAGAGAATCAGTTTCTGTGAATATGCGAACCTCGGGTCGGCCTCTTCATAGACCGGAGTGAGGTGCTTGTAGTTGATGGTCGTGAACAGGAGAATCTTGCTGTGGCCCCTGGAGTCGGTGCCGGTGCAGGTGTTCAGGTCGTAGTCTTTCAGGCCCATTGTCCTTGCCCATTTGAGCCTTTCCTCGTCGGAGAGATAGTGGGGACATTTCGAGACAATCAGGATGTCGCCCTTGAGAAGCCTCTCCGGCAGGTCCCTGAGGCGTCCGAACGGCAGGAGCATGTCTTTGTTGATCGGACGGGAATAGTCCACGAGGAGGATGTTGAAATACGGTTTCAGTGCCCTGTACTGGAAAGCATCGTCCAGCACTATCAGGTCCGTCGGAGGAATCTGGATGCCGGCGCATCTGCGTGCTCTCCTGTCGGTGGCAATCTTCTCCGGATGCACCAGGAGATCACATCCTTTCACCCTGTGCCTGTCAACGGCCACCGTGATGCCCCTGAACTTCTTCTTGATCTGCAATGGCTCGTCGCCATATTCCTTGACAGTGCCGTCTGCCTGTACAATCTGGAAGCCTCCGCTGTTGCGTTTGTGCCCCCTTGAAAGGACTGCGATGTTCCGGTATGCCCAGTCATCGCTCTTGAGCAGGCTGCGGAGGATCATTTCCGTGTGCGGGGTCTTTCCGGTACCGCCGGCAGTGATGTTGCCGACGCAGATGGTCGGCACTTCGGCGGTGCTGACCTTCTTGATTCCATGATCGTAACAGAAATGTCTCCCCTTCAGGGCGAGATAATATGGCGCAAGGATGATCTTGTCAAACATAGGGTCACAAAGATAACCAAAAAAGTTACAATCCGTACACCGATTCGCTCTCCAAGATGGAAGTATCT
>JBJFDD010000299.1:0-5553 GCA_051889815.1 Candidatus Cryptobacteroides sp.
CTTGAATACATGTTGGATATCCAGTTGAGGCCCTTGTCGATAGGAGTGAACAGCAGGGTGTGCAACTTGCCCGTTTTCGGCTTTGCTGTCAGGAATACGGAGCAAAGCATCGGAACCAGAGTCAAAGCCGCCGTCGTGGAGATAATCATGATGATTGCGACAATCCATCCGAGCTGCTTGAACATGATTCCTGCCATTCCGGTAGCCATTGTCAGAGGAAGGAACACGCACAGCATTGTCAAGGTCGATGCAATGACCGAAATGGCCACCTCTGAAGTTCCGTGAACGGCTGCTTCCTTCAGCTTCTCCCCTCTTTCGAGATGTGTCGAGATGTTCTCAAGGACCACAATCGCATCATCCACAACCATACCGATGGCTATCGAAAGTGCAGACATCGAAATGATGTTCAGAGTGTTGCCGGTTGCGAACAGGTAAACCAGAGATCCGAGCAGCGCGATAGGAATCGAAAGGACGATGATGAAAGTCGCCCTCCACCTTCCGAGAAAGACGAACACCACGAGCATCACGACAAGAAGGGTGATGAAAATGGTTTCCTTGAGGGAGTTTATAGTGTTGATGATGTTGTCCGAACTGTCCACAACAACCGACACCTTGATGTCGGAAGGGAGGGAAGGGGCAATTTCATCAATCTTTTTCTTGACTCCCTTGACGACATTGACAGTGTTGGCACCGGACTGCTTCTGGACAGCAATCATCGCAGAACGGGCTCCGTTGGTGAAAGACTCTTCCGACTTTTCTTCCTGGCCGTCAACTACAGTGGCAACATCCTTGAGATAGACCAGCCTTCCATCCTTGGCTGACAGGACGATGTCATTGAGTTCGGAAGGATCCTTGAACTCCTTCTCGACCCTCAAGGTAAAGGACTCCTTGCCGATGTCGATGCTTCCTGAAGGGATGTTCCGGTTCTCGGAAGCAATAATCTGGGATATTCCGGAAATCGTGAGTCCGTACGACTCGAGTTTGTGCGGGTCACAGTAAACAAGAATCTCCCTGGCAGGGGCACCGGAAACGGAAACGGTACCTACACCCTTGACCCGGCCAAGAGGAGTGACAAGTTTGTCATCCAGGATCTTGTCGAGGCCGGATATGCTTTCATCCGCCGTGGCGGAAAGAATCAGGACCGGCATGTCATCCATGCCGAATTTGAAGAGGACAGGAACCGAGGCTCCGTCAGGAAGGGAAGTATTGATCAGGTCCAGTTTGTCACGGATGTTGTTGCAGGCATCGTCGATGTCAGTCCCATATTCAAACTCGAGCATGACGATGGAAGTGTTTTCCTTCGACCTGGAAGTGATGTTCTTCAGGTTTTCAACGCCGTTGAGGGCATTTTCAAGAGTCTTGGTCAGGTTGTTTTCAACATCGGATGCACTGGCTCCGGGGTATGAAGACATGACCATGACGACATTGGCATCGAAGTCCGGGAACTGGGCTATTGAAGTGTTGAGGAGTGAAAACACACCGAAAATCACGAATACCAGGAACAACAGGAATGTCGTGACCGGGTTGTTCACCGCTTTTCTGTAGATACTCATCAGCAGCCCTCCTATCTGTTAGAAGCGATTGAGACGCTGGATCCGTCCTTCAGGCTGGAACTGCCTTTGGTAGCGACGACATCCCCAACGTTGAGCCCTTCAAGAATCTCATAGGAGCCATTGTAAAGGCGTCCGACCTTGACAAGCGTGAGCTTGGCAGTGTTGTCTTCACCCAGGACATAGACACATTTCTGGCCCGAGCCCTGGATTTTGCCAACAGCCTCCTCAGGAACAATGATACTGTTGTTTATACCGAACTCGATGGTAACCCTGGCGAACATTCCCGGACGGAGCACCCTGTCGGCATTGTTCACGAGGACCTCCGTGATGAATGTATGTGAAGAAGGATTGATTGTCGGATAGATCTTGTTGATTCTTCCGGTGAAGACGCTTCCCGGGAGTGCATCAGCAGTAATGGTGACGGAGTTTCCAACCTTGACATTGGTGTAGTCGGACTCCGAGACAGAGACAAGAAGTTTCACAGGAGTGATCTGCTGGACCACGAATATCGGAGTGCCTGAATATAAGTCACCCTTGTCATAGTTCCTCGCAGTGATGACTCCCGAAATCGGGGAAGTCAGGTAGGCATTCTCCCTGAGGTTATGGTATGACCTGCGGCTGACCTTGTAGGCCATCTCGGCTGCGTCATAGTCGGATTTGGAAACGCCGCCTTCCTCATAGAGGGACTTCAGGCGGACAAGTTCGGTTGAATCATTGACAAGTTTGAGATAGGTCTGGTCAAGCTGCGAAGCATCCATCGTGGCAAGAAGCTGGCCCTTGGACACGAAACTTCCCACATCGACTTTGATGTTTTCGATTCTGCCCCCTGTCTGGGGAGCTATATTGTTAACCGCATAAGCCTCAACGGTTGAGGTATAGGTCTCACTGTGAGGGACCGGAGCTGTAACTGCCGTAGCCGTGTCAACCAAAATGGCACGAGACTCTGCCGGAGCCGAGGTTTCATTGCTTCCGGACTTCTTGCTTCCCCCGCAAGCAACCATCAGCAAGGCTGCAGGGACAAAAGCGATCATTCTGAATATCTTGTTCATTGTCTATTATGTATTGTTCCAATTATGAATTATTCCTGTCATTCGGCGAAATCGAAACCGATGGTCTTCTCGAGATTGGACTTTGCCACCACGAAATTGTACACTGCCTGGCTCTGGCTGAGCTTTGCCTGGGTAAGGGTCAGCTGTGCATCATTCAGGTCGGTAAGAGTGCTCTTCCCGACATTGAAAGACTGGGCGGCGATGTCATAGGCCTTCTGGGCAACATCCACTGCCTCGCTGGCGGCATAGTAACTGTTCATATTGGTCTCCATGGTGTTGAGATACTGGCGGATTGAAATCCTGAGCTGTCTTTCGGTGTCAACTATCTGCAGTGCCATCTCATCAGCCTGGACTTTGGCCTGCCGGACCTCATTGTGCCGTTTGCCGCCTGAGAAGATAGGAATCGAAAGGCTGAATCCTACGTAGGAATATGGTGACCACTGGTACTGGCTGAACTTGAAGTCATTTGTCATGGCAATCATGCTGTAGTTGAACGCAGCGGACAGAGTCGGCAGATAGGCTGCCTTCTTGAGCCTGACGGTGGAAGCCAGCTGTTCTGCCTGGATGGCCAGCTGACGCATTGTCGTGTTCTTGTCAAGGGAAGGATTCTCATTGTCGACGATGTCGGCAAGCATTTCGGCTGAATAGTCCTGCAGGGAGCCGGCCACATCGATGTTCATGTCAAGGTCCACTCCCATCACAGCCTTCAGCTGCCACAGGGAAAGAATGACTGAACTCTCCGCATTATAGACATTCGGGATGGCATTGGCCACATTCGCCTTGGCCCTGAGCAGGTCCAACTCGGATGCCTTCTGGGCATTGTACTTCTTCTCTGCCATAGAATAGTTTTCCACGGCATTCTCATAGACATCCTTGTACACATCGAAAGCCTCTTTGGCAAGAAGGACCGCATAGTAGGCCTGCTTGACCTGGGTCACCATGTCAAGACGGGAGGCGCGGGCCTTTTCGACAGCCAGGTCAACACTCTGTCCGGAGATGCGGATGCTCTCCCAGACCTGGAAATTGACAATCGGCATCGAAGCGGTTACTCCGTAGTTGAAGGTATTCCAACGTCCCACTGCGAAACCGCCCGAATTGGATGATTCCTGGGAACCGGAATCCATCGAAACGGGAGGAAGTCCCGCCGCAACCGACATCTCGTTGACCCTCTGGAGGAAAGGCATGAGGGAACCGAACATTCCCATCGAACCGCCTTCATCATCGCTTCCGCTGTCGGTATCCATGTACATTACCTGTTTCTTGATAGTCCTCTGATAGGCTCCAGAGCCGTCCACTTGAGGGAAAAGAGACGCATATGAACCCTTTTTGGCATATTCATAGCGCTGGATTTCTTTGTCTGCCACTTTGACTGCCACATTCTCACTGAGCGCAATCTTCAGTGCGTCATCCAAGGTAAGAACCACTGCGGTGGTGTCCTTGGATTCCTCCACAACCGCATCCGTACGGAACTGGGCAGACATCTGTACTGCTACAAGCAAGGCACTCACTGCCAGCAACATACGTCTTAAAATCATGTTCATCTTTCTAATTCTGATTAATTCTGTTCTTCTTTTGACCAATAAATAGCGGTTGTTATTTTTACCAATTCCGTGCCACAGGGTCTTAATGTGACATATTAATTTCAAAAAAAGAGAGCCTCCCGGTAGCAGGAGGCTCAATTATCATCTGTCCAGACTTTTAGCATAATGGGTCGGTTTCTGCCTTGGTGGCTCCGACACAGGTTTGACAGATTGTGCCGGCAGTTTCTTCTTCCACGCATAAACCAGGAAACCGATACCAAGGATTATGAACGGAATGCTCAGTATCTGGCCCATGTCAAGCAGCATGTTCTCTTCGAATTCCACCTGAGGTTCCTTGATGAATTCTATAATGAAACGCATCCCGAAACATACTATGAAGAAGATTCCGATGAATGTGCCACGATAGACCTTGTCCAGTTTCCTGACATAGAGCCACACCAGGAATATGCCGAGCAAAAGATAGCTGAGGGCCTCATAGAGTTGCGTAGGATGCTTCGGCAGGGTTTCTCCCCTACGTTCGAAAACAAAGCCCCACGGCAGGTTAGTGACATCCCCGTAGATTTCGGAATTGAAGAGATTGCCGAGTCTTATGAAGGTGGCAGCAAAGGCCACGGCAATGCACAGATGGTCAAGAATCCAGACGAAGTCGAAGTTGTTCTTCGGTCCGTATTTCTTAGCAAACCACATCATGCAGAAGAAAAGTACTATCGTACCGCCATGGCTGGCAAGACCTCCCTTCCAGACCTGGAAAATCTCAAGGAAACCTTTCCACGAGCCGAAATAATAGTCCGGCTGATAGAATATGCAATGCCCCAGGCGCGCTCCCACGAGCGTGCCCAGAAGCAATGTATAAAGAAGAGGATCGAGAATCTTCTTGTCCACATTCTCCCTTTCGAAGAACTTGGTGAACATCCAATATCCCAGGATGAAGCCTGCGACGAAAAGCAGGCCGTACCACCTGACGGCGAATGACCCTATCCTGAAAATTTCAGGATCGACGTTCCAATGTATGGCGAGAATGCTCATGACGATTCCTTATGCCTCGATAGCGGCTACACCAGGAAGAGTCTTGCCTTCGATTGCCTCAAGCATTGCTCCACCGCCTGTGCTGACGTAGCTGACCTTGTCTGCAAAACCCATCTTGGTGACGGCAGCAACTGAATCGCCGCCGCCGACGAGAGAATAGGCTCCGGCCTGGGTTGCCTCGGCAACGTATGTGGCGATCGCCTCGGTTCCCTTTGCGAAGTTAGGAAGCTCGAACACGCCGACAGGTCCGTTCCAGAGGATGGTCTTGGAAGAGAGGATGATCTTCTTCCAGTTCTCGAGAGACTCTGGGGCAGCATCCATTCCCTCCCAGTCATCAGGAATATTGAATATGTCGAATACCTTGCGCGGAGTGTCATTGTTGAA
>JBJFDD010000300.1:0-5534 GCA_051889815.1 Candidatus Cryptobacteroides sp.
TGGCTCCATCATATTCCTGCATATTCCTGCCTTGTCTTCTGTTTCTCCTTGCTTTTGTCATGACTTGTGACAATTTGTCAGTTCCGGGGCGGTGGCACAGCCTTTGATTTTCAGATGGCTGTCCCGCCAAGGCGGAGACTGAAAGAAAACAACTAAAAATCAATAATCATGATCAAACCGTTAGCAGACAGAGTTCTGATCCAGCCTAAAGAGGCTGAGACCAAGACAGCATCAGGACTTTATATTCCTGACACAGCAAAGGAAAAACCATCTGAAGGAAAGGTGCTCGCAGTAGGTCCGGGCAAAAAGGATGAACCTATGGAGGTAAAGGTCGGAGACGAGGTCCTCTATGGCAAGTACTCCGGTACCGAAGTTACCGTTGACGATGTCAAGTACCTTATCGTCAAGCAGTCTGATATTCTGGCAATTCTTTAATCCGAAATCATTATGGCAAAGGAAATAAAATTCAATGTTGATGTCCGCTCGAAGATGCAGGAAGGAGTGGACGCACTCGCAAATGCAGTCAAGGTCACTCTCGGACCAAAGGGACGCAACGTCGTCATCGACAAGAAGTTCGGTGCACCTCATGTAACCAAGGACGGAGTTTCTGTCGCAAAGGAAGTTGAACTCGAGGACAGATTCGCCAACATGGGTGCCCAGATGGTCAAGGAGGTCGCATCCAAGACCAACGACCAGGCCGGTGACGGTACCACCACCGCAACCGTTCTTGCCCAGGCTATCATCAATGTCGGCCTGAAGAATGTTACCGCCGGTGCAAACCCTATGGACCTCAAGAGAGGTATCGACAAGGCCGTCGGTGTCGTTGTAGAGGATCTCAGGAAGCAGAGCAAGAAGGTCGGCAATGACTATTCCAAGGTAGAGCAGGTCGGAACCGTTTCTGCCAATAATGACAGCACCATCGGAAAACTCATCGCTGATGCCATGTCAAAGGTCAACGGTGACGGTGTCATTACCGTAGAAGAGGCGAAGGGAATCGAAACCGAGGTAAAGGTTGTCGAGGGCATGCAGTTCGACAGGGGCTACATCTCACCATATTTCATGACCAACACCGAGAAGCTTGAGGCAGTCCTTGACGACCCTTGCATTCTCCTGACTGACAAGAAGGTATCTTCGATGAAGGATCTTCTCCCTGTCCTTGAGCCGATTGCCCGTGAAGGCAAGTCCCTCCTCATCATTGCAGAAGATGTCGATGGAGAAGCTCTCCAGTCCCTGGTTGTCAACAGGCTCCGCGGCACCCTCAAGGTTGCAGCAGTCAAGGCTCCTGGTTTCGGTGACCGCCGCAAGGAAATGCTTGAGGACATCGCAATTCTCACCGGTGCGACCGTTGTCGCCGAGGAAAGGGGCTACACCTTCGAGAATGTCACTCTCGACATGCTCGGTAAAGCAGAGAAGATTACCATCACCAAGGACAACACCACAATTGTAGGTGGCGCAGGTTCTGCCGATGCCATCGCTGACAGGGTCGCCCAGATCCGCACCCAGATTAAGAACACCACTTCCGACTACGACAAGGAGAAACTCCAGGAAAGGCTCGGCAAGCTTGCCGGCGGTGTCGCAGTCCTCTATGTGGGTGCAGGTTCCGAGATTGAGATGAAAGAGAAGAAGGACAGGGTCGAGGATGCTCTCAATGCAACCCGCGCTGCTGTCGAAGAGGGCTATCTCCCAGGTGGCGGAGTCGCATATATCCGTGCTGCAGAGTGCCTGAAGGACCTCAAGGGTGAGAATGAGGACCAGACAACCGGTATCCACATCGTTGCCCGCGCAATCGAGGAGCCTCTCCGTATGATCGCCCAGAACGCAGGCGTAGAGGGAAGCGTCATCATCCAGAAAATCCGCGAGGGCAAGGACGACTTCGGCTACAATGCCCGCACCGATGAATATGTCAACATGTTCGAGGCCGGTCTCATCGATCCTACCAAGGTTGCGCGTGTCGCTCTCGAGAATGCAGCATCCGTCGCAGGAATGTTCCTTACCACCGAGTGCGGAATCGTCGATATTCCTGAGAAGGAACCGGCTCAGCCAATGCCGCAGGGCGGTATGATGTAGCCTGACATCACTTCGATTCACAATAAGAGGCCGTATGCTTCAGGGCGTGCGGTCTCTTTTTCTGTTTTCAAGCTCCCGGGATATATTTCCCAAAGTGAAGTTCTTTTGCTATCTTTGGGGGAAACAGCTGAAACTGACCAATAACAGACAATTTATGGGAAAGATTCTTGTTCTCGGAAGCAGCAACACGGATATGACCGTGAAGACTGCCGCCCTGCCAGCGCCGGGTGAGACCGTCTTGGGAGGTGACTTTACAATGAGCCCCGGAGGAAAGGGCGCGAACCAGGCTGTGGCAGCGACCAGGGCCGGTGGAGAGGTTTCTTTTATCTGCAAGGTGGGACGCGATCAGTTTGGTGACAATGCCCTTGCCCACTATTCGAAGGAGGGAATAGACATCAGCGCCTCCCTGCGCTCGGATAAACCTTCCGGAGTCGCATTGATAACAGTGGACCGGGATGCAGAGAACTGCATTGTGGTCGCCTCCGGGGCCAATGCCGATGTTTCAGTTGAGGATGTCCGCAATTGCAGGGCAGTTCTTCAGTCCTGCAGCATTCTCCTGATGCAGCTGGAGATTCCGGTTCCGGCAGTGATCGAAGCTGCCCGGATTGCTTTTGAAGCAGGAGCTGTTGTGGTTCTCAATCCTGCTCCGTATTGTGAACTTCCGGAAGAGATTTTCCACTATGTCTCCCTTTTCATCCCGAACATGACAGAACTCTCTTCCTTTTCCGGAGTGAAGGTGAGCGATGTGGATTCTGCCGTTGAGGCTGCCGGAGTGCTTTTCGGCAAAGGAGTCGGAAAGATGATTGTCACGATGGGAAGCCGGGGCTCCCTGATTGTCGAGAAGGATGGGTACGAGTTCGTGCCGGCGATGAAAGTGGATGCGGTGGACACGACCGGGGCCGGCGACACCTACTGCGGTGCCCTCTGCGTCGCTCTGGCGGAAGGAAGGACACTTCCGGAAGCGGCACGTTTCGCAACGGCATCATCGGCAATCTCCGTCACAAAGATGGGGGCCCAGACCGCTATTCCGACGAGGAAGGAGATTGACGCTTTCCTGAATTCAAACTCTTAATTTTTCAGTATCATGTTCATTGTCAACAGTTATCCATTGGCAGTTTTTCTTTGTTTCGTCATTATGCTCTGCTGGGGCTCCTGGGGGAATACCCAGAAAGCTGCCGCAAAGAGTTGGAGGTATGAGCTTTTCTATTGGGACTATGTGATCGGGATGGTAATCTTTTCCTTGATCCTGGCCTTTACACTGGGCTCTTTCGGCCCTGCAGGGAGGCCGTTCCTCAAGGACATTGCCCAGGCTTCCGGTTCCTCGGTGCTGTGGCTCGTCCTCGGCGGCTTCATATTCAATGCTTCAAACATCCTTCTCAGCGCATCGACGTCGATAGCCGGGATGTCAGTAGCTTTCCCGCTTGGCTGCGGGCTTGCCCTGGTGCTCGGAGTCTTCAACAATCTCCGGGTGGAGGTCTCGCAGGGGGTCCTGAAGAGCAATCTTGTGCTCCTCGCTCTGGGAGTGGCTCTGGTTGTGGTCGCCATCATCCTGAATGGAATAGCCTCCGGCATGAAGGAGGAAGATTCCACGGTCGACGCCCGTTCCCGCAGGAAGGGTATCGTGCTGGCCCTTGTCGCCGGAGTTGTAATGTCGTTCTTCTCTTCATTCGTGATGCGTGCGATGGACCTGACGGATTTTGCGAATATGCAGAGCGGGAAGGTGGGACCATATTCAGCGCTGGTGATTTTCTCCCTCGCGGTCCTCGCCAGCCATTTCATTTTCGGTCCGCTTGTCATGAAAAAGCCTTTTATGGGCTCCCCTGTGAAGATTTCCGAATATTTCAGAGGTGATGCCAGGACCCATGTCGTCGGCATGCTTGGCGGAATGATCTGGTGCCTTGGAACTGCGTTGAGCTACATTGCTGCAGGTAAAGCCGGAGCCTCGGTTTCATATGCACTGGGCCAGGGGGCGCCGATGGTGGCTGCACTCTGGGGCATATTCGTCTGGAAAGAATTCAAGGGTGCAGGCAGAAAGGTTTACACCCTTCTTGCCCTGATGTTCTGTTTCTTTATCTCCGGCCTGGCGCTCATTGTCGCTTCAGGAGCCTGAGAATGACTACCATTTGATTATACTTACCTTATTAATATGAAGAGATTACTTTTGCTGCTTTTGCCTTTATGCATCCTCTCCTTGGCCGGATGCGCCTCACGTGTTGCGGAGAATTCATCCGAACCGGTTTCAATCATATTCGAAACTGACATGGGAAATGATGTCGATGATGCCCTGGCTCTCGACCTCCTCTTTAAGTACATGGATGCAGGTCGCGTCAATCTCCTTGCCGTTATGATCAACAAGGTTGAACCGGGTGGCGCTGAATATGTCGACATCGCCCGCCTTTGGTACGGCCATCCCGAGGTCCCGATAGGTATCATCAAGGAAGGGGCTGACTGTACGGGAGATGCCGTCAACTATGCCCAGCATGTCGCCAGCCTCAAGGCTGAAGACGGTTCCCCTTTGTTCGCCAGGTCCATTGAGGACTGTTCCGAACTTCCCCTGGCTGTTGATTTGTACAGGGAAATCCTTGCAGCGCAGCCAGATGGCTCGGTGACTATTGTATCCACCGGCTTCTCGACCAATCTTGCCAGGCTGATCGAGTCGGAAGCTGACGAGCATTCCGGACTCGGTGGTTCTGAACTTGTAGCCCGGAAGGTCAACCGCCTTGTCACGATGGCCGGATGCATGCTCAACGAGACTACTCCCGAGTACAATGTCATTAAGGATATTCCTTCTGCCCAGAAAGTATTTGCACAGTGGCCTACCGAGATTGTGAATTCTCCTTTCGAGGTTGGAATCGGAATCATCTATCCCGGACAGAGCATCCTTGATGATTTCGGATGGGCTCCTGCACATCCTCTGGTTGAGGCCTACAAAGTCTATCATCCGATGCCTTATGATGAGCCAACCTGGGATCTCACCAGTGTGCTCTATGCCGTTGAAGGTATCGCCAACGGTGACACTCCTTACTTCAATGTCGTCGGTCCGGGCATCATCGAGTTCTCGGACGATGCCTGCACGCATTTTACCCCGGATCCGGAAGCGGATCGGTATTATCTTGCCTCGGACTCCCTGATGTGTGCCAATGTCCTTGGACGGTTCAAGGAAATTCTTGTGAGCAAGCCGGCAGTCCTTGAGGATTCAGAGTAGGCCTTCCAGCTGGTTTCCGGAGCCATTATTCCGGACTTTCTTTTCCGGGCGAAGAAATTTTTAATTTTTTTTAAAATTTTTCTTCGCCCGGAAAAATGTTGAATAATAGTAGCTTGCAATACTTATCAACAGGTAGGGGTGGGAATTGTTGAAAAGTATTTTTCGAAAAAGTTTGCATGTTTCAAAAATGCTCCCTACCTTTGCAATCCGCTTCAGAAATGAGGCACCAATCAAGATCATTGAAAAGACTGAAGGAAGTACA
>JBJFDD010000301.1:0-1562 GCA_051889815.1 Candidatus Cryptobacteroides sp.
ACCCTTGATCCGGAGCACAACACTTCAATCGCGCTGATGCTCCACGGTTCCATCCAGGATTCAAGGAACCTTTTCGGTATCAGGAGTTATGACGTCAAGCAGCTGAACGGCTATGCTCAACTGATGTTCGAAACGGATTTCACTGAAAAACACAATCTATCTGTCGGTGCCTCCCTCAATCATGACGGCTACGATGAGACCGCCTCCTTTATGGACTTGGGAAAGACCAGGGAAACAACTTTCGGAGTCTATGCCCAATACACCTACAAACTCGGTGAGACCCTCACTGTAATGCCAGGCCTGCGCTGGGACCGGTCGGACATCTTCGGTTCCTTTGTCACTCCGCGCATACATCTCAAATACTCACCTTCCAGTCACGTTTCCTTCCGCGCATCTGCTGGAAAGGGTTACCGGACATCCCATCCTCTTGCGGAGAATGTCAATCTGCTTGCAAGCGGACGCGAGCTCCTGATCGACCCCGTCCCTGGGCAGGAGGAAGCCTGGAACATAGGCCTTTCCGTTGCCATGAACTTTCCTGTCCATGGCAGAATGCTGGAAATCAATGCTGAATATTACTATACGGACTTTATCAACCAGGAGGTTGTCAATGTCGATGGTTCTGCCGGTGACCACACTTTCTCAATCGGGAATCTCGACGGACAGAGTTTCAGCCACACTGTCCAAGTCGATGCAACCTATCCTTTCTCCAGCCGTTTCAGCGCCACAGCCGCTTTCCGCCTGAATGATGTCCGGTGTACCTATGACGGTATCCTGCAACGGAAGTTCCTGACTTCCCGCTACAAAGGTCTCATGACTCTTTCCTACAAGACCCCTCTCGAGCTATGGCATTTCGACGTCACCGGCCAGCTCAATGGGGGAGGCGTCCTTTATGACCGTTCTTCCTATCCGGCCTTTTTCCAACTCCAGGCCCAGATAACAAGGGAGTTCCCTCATTTCAGCATCTATCTGGGAGGGGAGAATCTCACCAATTACAAGATGGCCAATCCCGTGTTGAACCCCACTGATCCATGGTCTCCAAACTTCGATGCCACACAAGTCTGGGGACCGGTTACGGGAGCAATGGCCTACATCGGCGTGCGTTTCAAAATTGAAAAGATATGAAAAGATTGCTTGTCCTGGCATTGTTTGCCTTATTCCCAGTCATCGCCTTCGCCGCCCAGAAGGCTGACACCCTTGTCGTTTCAACCAGACCTCAGATGCACTGTGTGAACTGTGAGAACAAAATCAAGCAGAACATACGTTTTGTCAAGGGCACAAAGAACATCATTACTTCCCGTCCTGACCAGACCGTCACTATCATCTACGACGGGAAGAAGGCAAAGTACGAGGACTTCGTCACCGCTTTCAAAAAGATAGGTTACGAAATCAAACGGGTGGAAAGATAGCCCTGCCGGCAAGTTCCTCCGGAAGACCTGGTCAGTGTACCTCGCTGAAGTGCTTGATGAACTGGGTGCGCATCAGCTTGTCGGCGTTGTCAGGGTCGGATGCATTGAGTTTGCCCCTGTAGTTGTCGATGGAACTGAAGCCCTTCTCATCCTGCC
>JBJFDD010000302.1:0-1559 GCA_051889815.1 Candidatus Cryptobacteroides sp.
CCTTGCTTCCCACATGAGAGCCATCAGCCGAGAGCGCAATCGTGAGGCTTCCTTCCCCCTCGGGGGAGTCCGGAGCCCAGATGACACCCTTGGAACATGACGTCCCCAGGAGGATGAGCAATACAGGTAAGAATCTTAATCGACGCATTTTTAATTATTTAGTTAAGAATATTATTTCCTGATGGAAAAACGGTAAGTCAGACTGACGTTGGCATGTGTGATTCCGAACTGCTGCTTTTCCTGATAGTCATATATTTCCCATCTGAGTGTGTCTTCATTTAATTTTCCCACATTCTGGGTGAAACGCTGATAGCCTATTCCAAGTTCGAGTTCTATTCCCCAGGCTTTTTTCTTCCCGAGTCCGAAGCAGTGTCCGTATGATACTCCGGCGCTCCAGGCTGGCGAGGAATTGCTTGACTTCTTGTCAAAACGGTTTTCCTTTCCGTTCTGGTAAAGGAGCCCGTCACGCCATTTCAATGTGTACCACATCAGCGCCCCGTCAATTGCCACATAACTGCCGTTACGCATCAGGCTGTTTTTGCCGAACCAGTATCTGAACTGCGGGCGGAAGCCGCTGAAATTGGTGTCTTTTGCGGGCGCGAATATATTATATGGAGTGTACCATCCTTCGAGATTGAATGAAACGTGCTTAAGGACTTGCAGCTCCACTCCGAGGTTCGGGATGACAAGCGCATCATTCAGCAGATTCGTCTTGATGCCTATCTTCCATGTGTCGCCGTTATCTACAGCTGCAATAGGTTGAGAACCAGATGATTTCGTGGAAGATTTCCTTGATTTCGGAGCCTTTGGAGACTGAGCCTGCGACTTTGATGGCCGAGTTCTGGTCTCTTTCACGACCGGCTGGTTCTTATAGATAACCATCGGTTCCTCGCGGATGTATTCCTTTATATATACGGTGTCGCGGATATAGACCGTGTCGATGACTGTAGCCACTGGCTGCTGTTTGTAACGGCAGAAAATTCCGAACCTGACACTGCGGAGTTCAGGGAAGAAATCCCTTTCAAGGGTTTTCCACACGCTTCCCCCTGCAAGGCGGCGGAGGGCCGTTTTTCTGTCACCCCATGTCTTGTTGTTGATGATGTCGAGAACTTCGTATTTATATGGAAGATCAGACTCTTCCACCATCCTGGCAAGCCTATCCCAATCCTCAATCCTGCTCTCTTTTATGATTTTATTTTCAGGGATATCGAGTGAATACTGGAGATATTTTGCAACATTGTCAGTCCTTGCCTGGCTGAGCTTCACATTGTCTCCCCAAAGTCCGACAGGGGATGTGCTTCCGCAGACATAGATGCGTGACAACTCGATGTTCGGGTCCTCAAGGACCTTCATCAACTCAATTGCAGCGATATTGATTTTCGGATAATTTGAAAGGTTTGAAACCGCGTGCGGGAATGCAACGCGGGTAAGGAGGCTGTCGCAGAAAGCCTCTCCTGAAAGGATGTCGCTGTCAGGAACGATTTTCACAAAACTCTGTCCTGCAGCTGTCTGGCACATCATTCCTGTGCCCAGGGCAAGCAAACATACAGCTCGCCATA
>JBJFDD010000303.1:0-5492 GCA_051889815.1 Candidatus Cryptobacteroides sp.
GCCGTTCTTGAAGGCGTCGCTTCCGGCAAGTATGTCTTCAAGGCCGAGATAATGGGCTACAAGATCCTGAGCCGGGAGATTGAAGTGAAGGGCAACCTGGACCTGGGAATCCTGAAAATGGATCCGGACGTGCAGGCCATCGATGCAGCCAAGGTCACAGCGACCGGCAATCCGATCATCATCAAGAAGGACACCATCGAGTACAATGCCTCATCCTTCAAGACGACCGACACCGACATGCTGGAGGACCTTCTCAAGAAACTTCCCGGAGTGGAAGTCTCCGAGGACGGTACCGTTACGGCAAACGGTGAGACCATTTCCAAGATTACCATCGACGGAAAAACCTTCTTCCTGGATGATCCCCAGCTTGCCTCGAAGAACCTTCCGGCAAAGATGATCGAGAAGTTGAAGGTTGTCCAGAAGAAGTCCGAGCAGGCCGAGTTCACGGGCATTGACGACGGCAACGAGGAGACAGTCCTTGACCTTACCGTGCACAAGGGAATGATGAACGGCCTCATTGGCAATGTTTCCCTCGGCGGCGGTCGGGACATTCCGTCTTCCGGATTGGATCCTGACTTCCGTTATCAGGGCGGTGCTTTCGTTGGAAAATTCACGTCGAAGAGCCAGATCAGCTTCATTCTCAACGGCAACAACACCAACAACCGCGGTTTCAACGACATTTCAGGCGGCATGATGCAGGGAATGCGCGGTGGTGGCGGTATGGGCGGCGGCCAGGGAGGCTGGGGCAGCGGCAACGGTATCACCGAATCCTGGATGGCCGGACTCAACGGTGCCTGGACCTTGTTTGATGACAAGATGGATCTTGGCGGGAACTACCTGTACAACCGCACTGACAAGACCGTCGAGGAAGAAAGCATCAAGAACACCTTCCTTGAGGACGGTTCTGTCCTGAATTACAACAACAGTGGCTTCAACAACACTTTTTCAGACGGTCACCGCATCGGAATGAGGCTTGAACACAAGTTCTCGGACAAAACCTCGCTCATTTTCCAGCCGCAGTTCGATTTCGGAAGGGGAAATTACTCGCAGTACTCCGATTTTGAAACATACAAGTCCGCCTCATCCGCTTCGGCTTCGCAGACTCCCCTCAATGATGGTTTCAGCAGCAACATCGGTGACAACAGGAACTGGAACGCAAGGGGATTCCTCCTTTTCCGCCAGCGTCTCGGCATCCCGGGCAGGACCATCTCCTTCATGGGCAACTTCAATTTCAGCCACAACACACTGGACGGTTTCAACCAGTCCCTCACCAATACCTATGACTCGGTAGCCGGTGACCAGGCCGAGTCTGTCAACCAGAGAATCGACCAGCTGACCAACGGCTCATCACTTTCAGGAAGGATTGTCTATACCGAACCGTTGGGCAGTGGATTCTATCTCTCGGCCAACTACAGCTACAGCTGGAACAGGAACAAGTCCCTGAAGGACACCTACAACAGCGGTGCCTACACCAATCCTTTGGAGTACAATTACGAGGGTGAATATCTGGATGCCACTTACACCAACAACATCCTGAATGTCTACAACACCCAGAGCGGAGGACTGGACTTCCAGTACCAGAAGGACAAACTGCACGCCCAGGCAGGTATTGCACTGACTCCGACCAACACGCACGACGAGACCAACGGTAAGACCTATGACAGCAAGGTTGTCAACTGGGCACCTTCCTTCATGACCTGGTACGACATCAACGACAACACGAATCTCAGGCTTTTCTACCGCGGACAGTCTTCCCAGCCGTCCACGACCCAGCTCATGCCGGTTCCGGACAACTCGAACCCTCTGAACATCAGTCTCGGTAACCCTTCACTCAAGCCGTACTTCAGCCACAGCATGCGGGGCGAGTTCAAGACCAGCAGCAAGAAGACTTTCTCCTCACTGAATGTCAACCTCAATGCCTCCTTCGTCCAGGACCCGATTGTCTCAACCCTTTGGTACGGTACTGACGGTGTCCAGTACACGATGCCGGTCAATGGCCCGGGTTCCGGAAACATCCGCTACAGGATGTTCTTCAACTCCCCGATTGCCAAGTCGGACTTCTCGGTCTCATTGATGAGCAACGGCGCCTACAGCTATTCATCATCCTTTGTCGGCAAGAGCTCGTTCGACATGAGCAGGTATCTTGATTCCGAAGGAGTCTTTTCCGACTACGACGCTTTCATCGCAGACTACCCTGACATGTCTTCTTCCGACAAGTTCACCGAGAACAAGACCCGCACAGTCAACCTCATGGGACGCATCCGTCTAACCTACAGGAATGATTTCGTCGAGCTTACCGCCGGTGCGCGCACAAGGTTGAACAGGTCCTGGTACACCCTCGAGAATGCCAGCAACCTCACCACCTGGAACAACCAGGTCAACGGCTCGATGAACTGGACCATTCCTGGAGGCATCACCTTCAAGACCGAGGCCAACTACAACTGGTACAACGGCTATTCTACACCGCAGGAGGACGAGGTCGTCATCAATGTTGACATCCAGAAGCTTCTCTTCAAGAACAGGTTCACCCTCTCGCTCCGCGGCTATGACATCCTCGACCAGGCCAAGAACCTGACTGTCACCGATGCATCCAACTACCACCAGGAAGTCCGCAACAACACCCTCGGACGCTACGTCATCATCGCCCTGACCTACCGCTTCGGCAATTTCGGAAAGGGTTCGAGCAAAGTGAATATGATGGGTGGAGGCAGAGGCCCTGCAGGTCCGCCGCCAATGATGTAGCGGGAATGAATATCCCGGAGCGGAACTATTCAGACAGATCGGTGTCAGGCACCGCGTAGTTCCGCCATTTCTCAATCATCGACTCCATGTCCTTCGGGATCGTGGAGTCGAATTGTATCCACTTGCGGGTACGCGGATGCACGAAGCCCAGAGTCTTGGCGTGAAGTGCCTGGCGCGGGCAGATCTCGAAACAGTTCCTGATGAACTGCTTGTACTTTGCGTAGATTGTTCCCTTTCGGATTTCCGATCCACCATACCGCTCGTCGTTGAAGAGAGGATGTCCGATGTAATTCATGTGGACCCTGATCTGGTGGGTTCTTCCGGTCTCAAGCCTGCATTCCACGACCGTGACGTAGCCGAAGCGCTCCAGGACGCGGTAGTGGGTCACGGCATGCTTGCCCTTGGTCTCATCTCCGGGATAGACCCTGAAACGGAGACGGTCGTTGGGATCCCTGCCGATGTTGCCGTCGATTGTCCCTTCGTCCTCCTTGATGTTGCCCCAGACCACGGCGACATATTTCCTCTCAATGCTGTGCTCAAAGAATTGTCTTGCAAGGTCGAGCTGCGTCTCGTCATTTTTTGCCACAACCAGAAGCCCGGAGGTGTCCTTGTCTATCCTGTGTACCAGGATGCCCATCCTCTCGTCTTCCGCCTCGGGGCCCTGGGATATTCCCAGATGATAGGACAGGGCATTGACCAGGGTGCCCTCGAAATGACCGTGCCCGGGATGGACAACCATGCCGGCCTGCTTGTTGACAACCAGCAGGTCGTTATCCTCATAGACAATGTCGAGCGGAATGTCCTGCGGCAGGATTTCGAGCCCTCTGCGCCTGTACGGCATCACGAAGCGTATCACATCGCCCGGGCGGATGATGAGGTTCGCCTTGGCGACTTTGTCGTTTACCCTGACATAGCCTTCCTTGATGGCACATTGGACCCGGTGCCGCGAGGTGTCCTCAAGATGGCAGGCCATGTACTTGTCAACCCTCATCGGGGTCTGTCCTATATCGACGTTGAGCCGGAAATGCTCGAACATTCCCTGCTCTTCATCCTCAACGGTCTCTTCCGTGTCGTTGAAATACTTGTTCTCGTCCACTGCTTCCTGCTAGTCGTTAGTGTCCTTTTTGTCAAGGGAAAGGTAGATGCTGACCTCGGACCCCATAAGGATAGGAGCATTTGAAGGAGTAGGGGACTGCCTGTAGACTACGGCATTGAGGCTGTCTGAATAGGTCTTTACATTGCTGTCGAAGTTCAGCTTCCTGACGTTCAATGAGTTGTCATGGATTGCATCAACGGCCCTAAGATACTTCAAACCCTTGAGGTCGGGAATGTAAGTCTGGTTGTCGCTAGAATTCAGCCCTACCACAAGGTCGATGACGGCACCGGACTCAATCTGTTTTCCCGGCTTGATTTCCCGGTTGTTGTACACCTGGCGCAGGACATTGTTGGTTGCCATGTCGCTTACATAGGTGAGTTTGCCCAGGGTCAGGCCCCTTGAACCCAATTCAGCCTTGGCCTGTCTCATGGAGTAGCCCACGAGGTTCGGCATTGTTACTTTCTTGGAATGCAAGGCATTGATGGTGAGAAGGATTCTCCTTCCTTTCTTCACCTGGGAACCAGCCTTCGGGTTCTGGCTGTAGACTGCTCCCTTCGCCATCCTTCTCACATAGATGGAGTCGGTTACATCCACCTTGAGGTTGAGCCTTCCTGCTTCGTGCGCCGCCTCGCTGACCGACATGTTCGTGAGGTCCGGCACAGTCACACTCTGGCCGTGATTGGTGAACATGCCCAGAAGCAGGTTGATGACGATGACCAGGGCGACCACGAATGCGGCTGCCAGGAGAATGTTCTTCAGGATCCACTTGACTACGGATCCGTTATTCGTGTCTTGATTATCTTTCATGTCGGAATGTTTATGCCGGATTGATTGGATGTCATACTGTGTTGAAGAACAGCTGGAAAGCGCCCTCTCCCAGGAGAGCGATACCGATGATCATCACGATTATGCCTGCAACCCTGCTGATCCACATCAGTGCTGACATCTTGATGACATTGCGTATTTTGCTGAATATGTAGGAAAAGGTAAACCAGTAGCACATTGAACCTGCTGCAACGCCGAGGATGATGGGCAGTACCGAAGTGCTCTCCGCAACGACATTCACGTTGAAGAAGGCGAAGAGGGCGAACATTACGAATGCCGCACCGGGGTTGGACAGTGCTGTCAGGACGGCCTCGACATAATCCTTGATGGAAGCCCCTCTTGTCGGATTTCCGTTCTTGAGTTTCCTGAATGGGTCCTTGAATGCCATGGCGGCTCCCAGGCAGGCCACGATGATGCCGCCTATGAAGTAGATGGTATATTCATAGGAATTGATGAAGTCCTGTGTCCAGGCCAGGGCGAAAATGGACAGGGTAGCATAGGTCGTGTCGACGGTTGTCGCACCCAGTCCGGTGTAGAACCCGGCGCGGTGTCCGTAGCTCAGCGACTTCTGGAGCACGAGAATAGCCGCCGGTCCCAATGGGGCCGACGCACAGATGCCGATGGCGAATGCTTTGAGAACATCAACGAACATCGGCGTGCAATTCTATTTCGCTCTCATGAAAATCTGTACCGGACAACCGGTCAGGTCGAAATGTTCCCTGAGCTTGTTCTCAAGGAACCTCTTGTAAGGTTCCTTGACGTATTGCGGCAGGTTGCAGAAGAACGCGAAAGCGGGGAACCTTGTAGGAAGCTGGGTGATGTACTTGAT
>JBJFDD010000304.1:0-5488 GCA_051889815.1 Candidatus Cryptobacteroides sp.
CGTCGCATGCATGGGAGACGCCTATGTAGGTCTTGAAGACCTGAAGGCAGCCCTGGGATGCTTCGAGAAGGCCGCTTCGGCTGCCGACAACATCTTCGCTGCCTCATACCTTCTCAAGGCCGGAGTGGTCTGCGAGGAACTCGGGGACAACGACAAGGCTCTCAGCTACTACAAGACAATCAAGGACAAGTACCCTACATCACTGGAAGGATACGACATTGACAAGTACATCACCAGAATTGAAAGCCAGAAGTAGTCATGGGAAGAGCATTTGAATTCCGCAAGGAAAGGAAACTCAAGAGATGGGGCCACATGGCCAAGACATTCACAAAGATTGGCAAGGAAATCACCATCGCCGTCAAGCAGGGAGGTCCTGACGTGACCGGCAACTCCCGCCTCAGGGCCCTCATGGCAGAGGCAAGGAGCGAGAACATGCCGAAGGAGAATGTCGAAAGGGCAATCAAGAAGGCCCTGGAGAAGAACCAGGGAGACTTCAAGGAGGTTGTGTTCGAGGGCTACGGTCCTCACGGCATCGCTTTCCTTGTCGAGACTGCAACTGACAACAACACCAGGACCGTGGCCAACGTCAGGAGCTATTTCACCAAATGCGGCGGTTCACTCGGGACCAGCGGTTCGGTAAGTTTCATGTTCGACCACAAGTGCGTCTTCAAGATCAAGGAAAAGGAAGGCCTTGACATCGAGGAACTCCAGCTCGAACTCTGCGACTGCGACGACGATCCTGAAGTTTTCACCGAGGAACTGGAAGACGAGGCAGGAGAGGTAACCAGGAACATCGTAATCTACGGTGACTACGCTTCCTACGGCGCAATCCAGAAATTCATCGAGGACAACGGCTATGAACTCGTGTCCGGAGGTTTCGAAAGAATCCCGAACGTGGACCTCAAGGAAGTGACCCCGGAACAGGCAGCAACCCTTGAAAAGCTCACCAACCTTCTCGAGGACGATGATGATGTAACTGCTGTTTACAACACCATGAAACCGCTGGCGTAACTTTCCGCCACCAAATGAAACAAATTGTCCCCCGGCAGCCACAGTGTCCGGGGGACTTTATTGTTATTTGCCATTAATTCTGTATTTTTGCACGTTTCCGGATGCGCTCTCCGCTGGAGTACTCCGGAAAAAGGAACAAAACAAATTATTTATCACAGATATGAGCATCCAACAGGAAAACATCAAGAAACTGGTCGAGCGCAGGGCCGCCGCCAAGTTGGGCGGTGGACAGAAAAGAATCGATGCCCAGCATGAGAAAGGCAAGCTTACCGCAAGGGAGCGCCTTGCCCTGCTGCTGGACGAAGGCAGTTTCGAAGAGTTCGATATGTTCGTCCGCCACAGATGCACCAACTTCGGCATGGAGAAACAGCATTTTGACGGTGACGGAGTGGTCACCGGCTGCGGAACCATAGGAGGTCGCCTCGTCTATGTGGCTGCACAGGACTTCACGGTTTCGGGAGGTTCCCTCTCAAAGACGATGTCAGAGAAGATCTGCAAGGCTCTTGACCTTGCCACCAGAAACGGAGCACCTTTCATCTGTCTCAACGACTCGGGCGGTGCAAGAATACAGGAAGGTATCGACTCACTCGCCGGATACGGTGAGATTTTCGAAAGGAACATCCTAGCCTCCGGAGTCATTCCGCAGATTTCCGGAATATTCGGCCCTTGCGCCGGAGGAGCGGTATATTCACCGGCACTCACTGATTTCACGCTCATGGTCAAGGACACTTCCTACATGTTCCTGACCGGTCCCGCAGTCGTCAAGAGCGTGGTCGGGGAGGTTGTGAGCCAGGAAGACCTCGGAGGTGCAAGGGTACATTCCACAAAAAGCGGAGTTGCCCATTTCGCAGCCGAGAACGAGGAGGATGGAATCAACACCATCAAGGAACTCCTCAGCTACATCCCGCAGAACAACATGGAGGAGGCACCATTCGTTCCTACCCAGGATCCGGCTGGAAGGGTTGACGACAGCCTCAATGAAATCATCCCGGACAATCCCAACCAGGCCTACGATATGTACAGGATCATCCACAGCATCGTGGATGACGGCAAGTTCTTCGAAATCCAGAAGGATTTCGCAAAGAACATCATTATCGGTTTTGCCCACATGAACGGCCGGAGCGTCGGAATAGTTGCCAACCAGCCGAAGATGCTTGCCGGCACGCTCGACATCAATGCTTCCCGCAAGGGCGCCCGTTTCGTACGCTTCTGCGACGCTTTCAACATTCCGCTGGTTTCCCTTGTCGATGTTCCGGGATTCCTTCCCGGAACGCAGCAGGAATATGGCGCTGTCATAACCAACGGGGCAAAGCTGCTCTATGCTTTCGGTGAAGCCACCGTGCCAAAGGTCACGGTTGAACTGCGCAAGAGCTACGGCGGATCTTACATCGTGATGAGTAGCAAGCACCTCAGGGCTGACATGGTCTATGCCTGGCCTTCCGCACAGATTGCAGTGATGGGCGCAGACGGAGCTGTCAACGTGCTCTACGCAAAGGACATGAAAGCAGTCGAGGATCCGGCTGAAAAGGAAGCCATCAGGGCCAGCAAGAAGGCTGAATACGAAGAACTCTTCAGCAATCCTTACCAGGCCGCCGAAAAGGGCTACATCGACGATGTGATCGAGCCGCGCAACACCCGTTTCAGGATCATCAGGGCCCTGGAGACCCTCGCCGGCAAGAAGCAGTCAATGCCTGCAAAGAAACACGACAACCTCCCTCTCTAGCACAGAAATGAAAAGAACAATCATATTCATTTCAGTCCTCCTTCTTTCCGCTTGTCTTTCACTGCAGGCCCAGAATCTCACTGACCTCAGGATCAGCGAGGTGGTTGCCACCAATGAGAACGGCCTACAGGATGAGTTCGGACAGAGGGACGGCTGGATCGAGATTTTCAACACATCGAGCGGCACCGTCAGGTTCGGCGGATGCTATCTTACGGACGATCCTTCGGACCTGAAGAAGTACCATATTCCCACAACGGACAGGAACACTTCGGTCGGCCCGCGACAGAGCGTTGTGTTCCACGCCAGCGGAAAGTCTTTCCAGGGATCGTTCCACACCAGTTTCACCATCGCGAACGGAAGTACGGTCTATCTGGTCAGCAATGACGGAAAGACCATAATCGACTCCCTGAGCATACCTGCGGACCTTCCTGCTGACTGGTCTGCCGTCAAGGTCCCGACGGGTATCAAGAAAATCGACATGAAAGTAGGAACCTGCCAGTTTCCTACTCCGGGTTCCTACAACGGGGATGTCGATGCCAAGTCCAACAGCGAGATAATGAAGGAGAAGGATCCACATGGCCTTGTACTGACCCTGATTGCTGTCTTCGTGGTCTTCCTTTCGCTCTTTGTCCTTTCAATCATTTTCCGCCTCGTGGGCAATGCCAGCATGAAGGCTGTAGGCAAGCCGAAGGAGAAGAAAGCGAAAAAGAGCAAGGCAAAGGCCGGTGAAATGTCTCCGGAAGTGGCCGCAGCAATCTCCATGGCCCTCAACCAGGAATTCGGCGGAGAGGTCTATGCTGCGATAGCCATGGCCCTTGATGAATATCTTGGGACGGGTATCCACGACCTTGAAAGCTATGTCCTGACGATCAGGCCTTCCGTATCCAGCCAGTGGGCTGGCAAGTCCCAGAATTTCCGCTGCTTGCCACAAAAGTAACGGCACAGTCAAACCAGAAAGAAAAAAAAAGACAATACAATGAAAAGTTACAAGTTCAAGATCAACGGCAACGAATACAACGTTGAGATCAATTCAGTTGAAGGGTCAACCGCTGACGTAACCGTCAACGGCACGTCCTACACAGTGGAAATGGAGAATGCTCCCGCCGTTCCTGCCCCGGCAGCACCGGCTGCCGCCCCTGTCCAGGCTGCGCCTGCAGCCCAGGCCGCTCCTGCAGCTCCTGCAGCAAAACCTGCCGGCGAGGGCAAGGCTGTCACCTCACCACTTCCGGGAGTGATCATTGAAGTCTCCGTCAAGGAAGGCCAGGCAGTCAAGGCAGGCCAGAAGGTTGCCGTCATCGAGGCAATGAAGATGGAGAACGAGATACAGGCCGAAACCGACGGTACTGTTACCGCCATCCTTGTCAGCAAGGGAGACTCTGTCCTGGAAGGAGCTGAAATCGTCAAGATAGCATAGTGACTGATGAGCACAGTAATTGAAAGCCTGAAACAGTTCTGGTACTTCACCGGATTCGCGAATGCCACCTGGCAGAACCTGGTGATGATTCTTATCGGAATACTGTTCATCTACATTGCAAGCAAGAAGGAGTGGGAGCCTTTGCTTCTTGTGCCTATCGGATTCGGAATGATCGTGGGCAACATCCCGATGTTCCCTGGACTCAACATCGGCATCTATGAGGACGGCTCTGTGCTGAACATCCTCTACCAGGGCGTCAAGCAGGGTTGGTACCCTCCTTTGATTTTCCTCGGAATAGGCGCCATGACCGACTTTTCGGCATTGATTTCCCAACCGAGGCTGCTGCTTATCGGTGCAGCCGCACAGACCGGCATATTCGGTGCCTATCTCATTGCGCTTGCGCTCGGATTCGACCCGAACCAGGCCGGAGCAATCGGAATCATCGGAGGTGCCGACGGTCCTACCGCCATATTCCTCTCCTCGAAACTTGCTCCAGAGCTGATGGGCGCGATTGCCGTGAGTGCATATTCATATATGGCTCTGGTGCCTGTAATCCAGAGGCCTATCATGCTGGCCCTGACAACGAAGAAGGAGCGTCTGATCAGGATGCCTTCCCCGCGTCAGGTCAGCCAGAAGGAAAAGATCATCTTCCCTGTTGTAGGCTTCCTCCTCACTGCTTTCATCGTGCCTTCCGGCCTTCCGCTGCTGGGGATGCTCTTCTTCGGCAACCTGCTCAAGGAAAGCGGTGTGACACGAAGACTTGCTGAGACTGCCAGAGGTCCGCTGATCGACGTGGTCACCACCCTTATCGGCCCTACCGTCGGTGCCTCTACACAGGCAGACAAGTTCCTCAGCCTGACCTCAGTCAAGATTTTTGCGTTGGGTCTCACCTCATTCATCATTGCGACGACCTGCGGTGTTCTGTTCGTCAAATTGTGGAACCTTTTCCTCAAGGACGGCAAGAAGATCAACCCGCTAATCGGCAATGCAGGCGTCTCTGCCGTGCCTGACAGCGCAAGGGTGTCCGAAACAGTCGGCAGGGAGTTCGACCCGAACAACCACCTGCTGATGCATGCAATGGGCCCGAACGTGGCCGGCGTCATCGGTTCTGCAGTAGCCGCAGGTATCCTCCTTGGCTTCCTCAGCTAGGCAACCCGACATCTAGAAGAAACGTAAAAGCGGTCTTCCGTTCCTGCGGGAGGCCGCTTTCCGCGTGTCTGCATGATGTCATTCAACAAGAATATCCGATGTCCTGAATGGCCGGAAAAGAGTCCACTATGTGCGGCTGGATGATATATTTAATCATTTTTTCAAAACTGGAATGGATATTGTTCTTTTTT
>JBJFDD010000305.1:0-5479 GCA_051889815.1 Candidatus Cryptobacteroides sp.
AACAGAATAGCTGATGATGAGGCTCTTGCCGCTCTCCTTCAGGAGGCTGTAGATCTCTACAACGACCTTCTCGACAAGGCCAACTGCAAGGTCGAAGGCGCGAAGTCCATCTATTTCAACTCCATCCGCAAGGAACTCCTCGAGAAGACAAACGCTCTTTACGAGAAGCTCAGCGAGATGGTCAAGGCTGCCAAACCTGCCCAGTAGGCGGGCACTCCACGGAAGCTGAAGATAATCTTGCAGAATCTTACGGGAGGGCTCGGTCGAGTCTTCCCGTTGTCATATTCATCGTACGGAAGCATATTCAGGATAGACGAACCAACAGATAAAAATCATGAAAGTAGCAATTGTAGGCGCCAGCGGCGCAGTGGGACAGGAGTTCCTCCGCGTCCTTGACGAGAGGAATTTCCCTGTGGATGAACTTCTCCTGTTCGGAAGCACACGCAGTGCGGGCAGGAAGTACACCTTCCGCGGGAAGGAAATTGAAGTGAAACTGCTTCAGCACAATGATGATTTCAAGGGTGTCGATTTCGCATTTACAAGTGCAGGAGGAGGTACCAGCAAGGAATTCGCCCCTACCATCACCAAGCACGGGGCAATCATGATTGACAATTCCAGCGCATTCCGTATGGATGAGGATGTGCCTCTTGTTGTTCCGGAGTGCAATCCGGAAGATGCCCTTGTCCGTCCCCGCGGCATCATAGCCAACCCGAACTGTACTACCATCATGATGGTGGTCGCTCTCCAGGCCCTGGAGAACATCAGCCACATAAGGAGGGTCCATGTATCCAGTTATCAGGCGGCCAGCGGTGCAGGCGCTGCTGCAATGGCCGAACTCTACGAGCAGTACCGCCAGGTGCTCGCCGGAGAGAAGCCGACAGTCGAGAAGTTTGCCTACCAGTTGGCTTTCAACGTCATTCCCCAGATTGATGTGTTCACCGACAACGGTTACACCAAGGAGGAGATGAAGATGTACAACGAGACCAGGAAAATCATGCACACGGACTGCGAGGTCAGCGCAACTTGCGTAAGGGTACCGAGCCTCCGCTGCCACAGCGAATCCATCTGGGCGGAGACTGAAAGACCGGTCAGCGTCGAGGAGTTCAAGGAAGCGGTCCGCAACGGAAAAGGTCTCCAGCTCGAGGACAATCCTGCTGCCAAAGTCTATCCCATGCCGCTTTTCCACGAGAACTGCGACGATGTCTTCGTGGGAAGAGTCCGCAAGGACCTTTCCAATCCCAACGGCCTGGCATTCTGGCTCGTGAGCGACCAGATCAAGAAAGGTGCTGCCTTGAATGCAGTCCAGATTGCCGAGTATCTTGTCTCCAAGGCAGAATAGTACGCTCTTGCTGGAATGAAAGAGAAGGAATATATCGAGATCAGGGGTGCCAGGGTGCATAATCTCAAGAATGTCAGTCTTGATATTCCTCGCGGAAAGTTCGTGGTGGTCACCGGACTCAGCGGCAGCGGCAAGTCCTCGCTCGCTTTCGATACCATCTATGCCGAGGGCCAGCGGCGCTATATGGACACTCTCTCCACCTATGCCAAGCAGTTCATCGGAGCACTTGAAAAGCCGGATGTGGAGAGCATCGACGGCCTGAGCCCGATAGTGGCCATCGAACAGAAGACCACAGGCAACAATCCCAGGTCCACTGTCGGCACGATCACTGAAATCTACGATTTTCTCCGCCTTCTCTATGCAAGAGCATCAAAGGCATATTCACCTGTCACCGGAAAAGAGATGGTGAGGTACACTGACGACCAGATTGTCAATCTCATCATCAGTGAATATTCCGGGAGACGATGCTACCTCCTTGCTCCTCTTGTCCGCGGCCGCAAGGGCCACTACCGGGAACTCTTCGACCAGCTCCGCAAGCGTGGCTACGCCGAAGTCAGGGTGGACGGGACGATATTCCCGCTCTCGGAAGTCGGGTCGTTGGACCGCTACAAGACCCATTTTATCGAACTTGTCATTGACAAGCTGAAGCCTTCGGAAGCAGACAACAAACGCATCAGGGATTCTGTGACTGCGGCTCTTGACGCCGGCAAAGGTTCGGTTCAGATGCTTGACAAGGAAAGCGGGCAGGTCCGCCATTTCTCCAAACATCTGGTAGATCCTGAGACAGGGCTTTCCATGCAGGAACCCGCTCCTCACACCTTCTCCTTCAATTCTCCGGAAGGATGCTGTCCTCATTGCAAGGGCCTCGGAATGATCATGGATGTCAACATGGATTCCATAATCCCCGACAGGAGCATCTCCATTGCAGATGGCGGCATAGTCCCTCTGGGAAAGGCCAGGGAGAATAAAGAGTTTGCCATAATCCGCGCAATGGCAAGGAAATACGGATTTTCCCTTTTCGACCCCATCGATTCACTGCCTGACGAGGTGATTTCGCACATTATTTTCGGAAGCGACGAGATGTTCAGGATAGGTGAAGGTGCAATGTCCGAGATGGTGTCTTTTGGAGGTGTCGCCCAGAAGATTGACGAGAAGATTGTCTGCCCGGTCTGCGGCGGGACCCGTCTCAAAGCGGAGACCAACTGCTTCAGGATTGCCGGTAAGACCATCTCTGAAGTGTCTGCGATGGAGATGTCGGAACTCCAGTCATGGTTGAATGCCCTGCCCGGGAAACTGGATTCCCGCGAACGTATCATTGCCGGGGATATCCTCAAGGAACTTGGTGACAGGGTCGGTTTCATGATAAATGTCGGCCTGGAGTACCTTTCCCTCAACAGGGCGACCTCTTCCCTGTCCGGGGGCGAAAGCCAGCGTATCCGCCTCGCAACCCAGATAGGCTCGAGGCTTGTCAATGTCCTGTACATCCTTGACGAGCCTTCCATCGGCCTCCACCAGAGGGACAACCGCAAACTCATCGGCTCCCTGAAGACACTCCGCGACGAGGGCAACTCGGTTATGGTGGTGGAACACGACCTTGAGACTATGCTGAATGCCGACTGGCTGGTGGATGTGGGTCCAGGCGCCGGTGCCAAGGGCGGCTACATCAGCCTCAATGCCCCCCTCTCCCTGGTTGTTCCCGGTGCCGGGTCAGGTGATGGTACAGGTTCCGCTCCAGGCCCGGCCGACGCCGGAGATGTCCTCAGCCACTGCATACTGGGCGAATCCCTGACCCTGGACTACCTCCTTGGCCGCCGTTCAATCCCTGTTCCGTCAAAGCGGCGTCCCGGAAACGGACGTTTCCTCAGGCTCAACGGCGCCAAGGGCAACAATCTCAAGGATGTCAGCGTGGCCTTTCCCCTCGGGTGCCTGATTGGAATCAGCGGCGTCAGCGGCAGCGGCAAGTCCACCCTCATCACAGATACCCTGATGCCGATCCTGAAGAACAAGCTGTACAGGGCGAAGCTCCACCCGCTTGAGTATTCCTCAATCGAGGGCATTGAATATATTGACAAGCTCATCGAGATCGACCAGAGTCCGGTCGGGCACAGCCTGCGCTCCGTTCCGGCTACCTTCACTGACGTCTTGACCGACATCCGCAGACTCTTTGCGGACACTCCGGATGCCAAAGTCCGTGGATTCGGTGACGGCCGGTTCTCCTTCAATGTCTCCGGAGGAAGGTGTGAAGCCTGCAAAGGAAACGGAATCAATGTCATCGAAATGAACTTCCTTCCGTCTGTCCATGTCGTCTGCGACAAGTGCCGCGGGAAGCGGTTCAACGAAGACACCCTTGCCGTACGCTACAGGGGCAAGACAATTTCAGACGTGCTTGAGATGTCCATCAGCGAGGCATTCGAGTTCTTCCAGCCGCTTCCCAAGATTGCGGGCAAACTCAAGGCGATGCTTGACGTAGGCCTGGGATACATCCGTCTCGGCCAATCCACTGTCACCCTCTCCGGAGGTGAAAGCCAGAGAATGAAACTGGCCAGGGAACTGCACCGCAATGCCACAGGAAACACTCTGTACATCCTTGATGAGCCGACCACAGGCCTTCATTTCGAGGACATCAAAGTCCTTCTGGGCGTCCTCCAGCAGTTCGTCGACCAAGGTAACACAGTCCTGATCATTGAGCACAACCTGGATGTCCTCAAGAGTGTTGACTACATCTTCGACCTCGGCCCTGAAGGCGGCCGCAAGGGTGGAATGATCGTCGCCCAGGGCACTCCGGAACAAATCGCATCAACCCCGTCCTCTGTCACCGGCCCCTATCTCGCCGAACTCCTCTGATTCCCTCGCAGGACCCCTCGCCGGGCTGGAGCAGCTGGTCTGTGGCGAGTGGCGCTTGCTGGTGGTGAAGTTGAGGGGTCTCTCTATTGCAGCAAGACGAATTATTGAGTATCTTTGCTTCCATGGTCAACATCAAGGCATTTGTCTTCAACCCCTTCAGGGAGAACACCTACTTCGTCTGGGATGAGGAAGGTTCCCTTGTTGTGATTGACCCTTCGTTCTATGACCTTCAGGAGCAGGACGCCTTTTTCCAGCTCATCGAGAAGGAGAACCTGACCCTCAAGGAAGTGTGGTTGACACACGGCCATTTCGACCACATATTCGGAGTCGCCCAACTGCAGAGACAATATTCAGTCCCCGTGCTGATGGGTGAAGCCGATGCCGAGCTTGTCCGCCTTGCAGGCAAGGCGGCATCCGATGCGGGACTGGATATGCCGGACACAGGCTTCCGTACCACTCCGCTTCACGACGGGCAGGTACTGACGGCCCTCAAGGGCTCGCCTTTCCTGGCCATCGCCACTCCGGGGCATTCGGAAGGCGGGTTCTGCTTTTATGACGAGACCGACAAAGTCCTATTCAGCGGAGACACCCTCTTCGCAGGCACAATAGGACGCACGGACCTCTTTGGTGGTGAATATGACAAACTCATCGTCAGCGTGATGGACCGGCTGATGGGGCTCCCCGGAGATGTCGATGTCCTTCCCGGGCACGGCACTTGGACCACAATCGCCGACGAGAGGACGGAGAATCCTTTTCTCCAGCCGTTCAACGAGCCGGAAGAAGACCTCGGCATTGAGGAGGACCCCGACCAGGATGCCGGCTGCGGTCGGGAACGGCTGCCGCAAACAGAAGAATAGTATCAGGCCATGTACATCGGAATAGCAGGAAACATAGGCTCCGGGAAGACCACTCTGACGAGGATGCTCGCCGAGCACTACGGGTGGACCCCGAAGTTTGAATCCGTTACCTACAATCCCTATCTGGAGGACTATTACAGCGACATCCCCCGCTGGTCCTACAATCTGGAGACATATTTCCTCGCCCAACGCTTCAAGGACGTGCTGGAAATCTCCAAGAGCGACGAGGTTATTGTCCAGGACAGGACACTGGCCGAGGGCGTCCACATATTCGTGGCAAACAATTTTGCCATGGGAAACCTCACCGAGCGGGACTACAGGACCTACATGGACCTCTACGAGGTGATGGCCTCGATGGTGCGCGAACCGGACCTCCTGATCTATCTCAAGTCCTCGGTACCCCATCTCGTCGCCCAGATCCAGAAAAGGGGCCGCGACT
>JBJFDD010000306.1:0-5478 GCA_051889815.1 Candidatus Cryptobacteroides sp.
ATCCCGGCAATGAGAGTCTTCAGATAGGTACAGATCCCTTGAATCTGCCGGGCATCATTCGACTTCGGGTCATCCACTGCAGGCACGAAAAGAAGTTTCATGATATCTCCCTTCGCGAGATCTTCTTCGGGAATATAATACCTGCATTCCGCACGGACTGAAGCGACAGCACCCTTCGCCATCGCATCATCCCTGACCAGATGCCTGAATATGCTGGAGGCGAATATCGACCAGACCTGGCTGTGATAGAAGAAGGTTTTACCGTCCTTGCTCCTCAGATGCATCTGCATCGCGCACACCTGGGAAAGAAGATTGTAGAAGGCACTGTCCTTCATCGGGAAGCCCATGGTGACATTGATGTCGGAGATCGACTCCGGAATGGAATTCAGGACTGGGAGCAGCAATGACTCGTCAGGAAGGACAACTGCATGGGAATCATCCTTCAGGATGGAAGGCAGCAGTTTTGCCTGTCCCACGGATGATGGAACGCTGACCACTTCGATTTCAGGCTGGCAGAGACCTTCGGGGTCTAATCCGAAAGCCTGTGGAAAGTCCTGAACATTCGTGGACATGAAGAAGGAACTCTTGTTGTCCGGGTCCTTGACCATGGCTGAGGAATAGTCCCAGCAGAACTCTGCAATATGGGCGTCACGCATCCTTTTCATCACGGTCCTCTCGCACTCGTTCAGGGCATTGAGACCCACGAACACGAAACACCCGGTGTACGGGAAAGTATCCTTCATCACATCCGCAACCGGAGTTTCCTTCACGGTTTCGGCAAGGTCGCGGTAAATCATTCCTTCATAGGCCTTTCCCTTCGCACGGAGATTGGACCTGAAGGATCTGTACAAAGGGAGAAGCAGATTCCATACCTGCAGGAAATTCTCCTTGACATCAAGCCTCCCTCCTCCCGGAGGGGTCCATGACTCCGGGCTGAAATGGCTCAGGAACTGGCTTATCGCTTCCCGCTGTACAGGGGAAAGATAGGAGAAACTGTCCTGGATTGCCTTGAAATCAGCCACATTGGTAAACAGTCTTCCGGCATCTGCAAGATACTTGTCGACATCGTCGAAGTCTCCAAGGATGATGTCTCCCCAACTGACAAAGTCGTCCAGGGATTCAGCCTTGGGATAGAGTGCCCTGTAGCAGTCGTAGAGTTCAAGAACAAGGTCAACCCTGTCAGTCACCTTCAGGGATGCAATCCTGGCAAAGAAGTCATTGACCGTGTACATTGCCGGAGCGATGACAGGGCGTCCCAGGTTCCTGACTTCCTCACCGAGATACTTCTTGAAGAAAGTCAGGCTTCTGCGGTTTGGGAATATGAAACACAAGCGGGAGACATCTATGTCTTCCGCTATGTAATGTCTAGCTACCTGTTTGAGGAAAGGAGTCATATTCAAAAAACAATCTTCAATCAAATGTCGTCATCCAGAAGTCCGAAATGCTCAAGGATGTCGTCCGGGATGTCCCCGACGCCATTGTCGAAGTCGATGCTGTCCCAGGCGTCCTCCATCGTCCTGCGGTCTTTCTTGGTCGGACGTCCCATTCCGCGGTCCCTCTTCAGGAAGAAGGTCTCCACCGGGGCCTTGAGCTTGTCGATTTCCGCCTGGGGAGTAATGTTTTCGGCATATTCAGGAACCAGCTTCGCCCCGACACGCCTTTCGATGACGGCCTTTACCTTGTAGGTGTAAAGCACGGCATTCTTGCGGACTTCGATGACTTCGCCCTCCTTGACAGGGCGTGAAGGCTTGGCATTGACGCCGGCTATCTTCACTTTCCCGCCCTTGCAGGCATCCGTGGCCTCGGTACGGGTCTTGAAGACGCGGATAGCCCAAAGATATTTGTCAATTCTTTCCATCCCTACATGTTCCAGGTTCTCTCGTGCGGATCTTCCCGGGATTCGTCGTCATCCCCGCCGGCATCATAGGGCTCGTCCTCGTCAACCATCTTTTCCATGAAAACCTCGAAAAGTACGGTCCCGTCCTTGAGCGGCACCAGATAATAATCGTCGATTTCGGCAGGAATCAGGACGGTGTCCCCCTCCGGAAGAACCACTTCCTTGAGTTTGCCGTCCTCTTCAGGGTACTGCAGCGAGAACTCCCCGCTGGCGCAGAAATAGACGTTGAATGTGTCCTGGGAGCCGGTGCTGACGTGCAGGGGCGCCTTGAGATTCACCCTGTTGACGTGGAACTCCTGGCCGGAGACAAGCACATCCCCGTCAACAGGCTTGGGGTCGAGAACATTGTAATCTATGAATGTAAGGGACTGGTCCAGGAGAAGATACTCCCCTTCCGGAAGGTCTTTGCCCCAATTGTACAGTTCATTGGTCATCTCCGAATCTTCAGCGATTTCGATGATGTCCAGTCCCGGTCCGCAGGAATAGACGGTCCCGGGGTTGACAAGGTACAATTCTCCCTCTTTGGGATGGACAACATTGAGCACTTCCCCGATGGTTCCATTCTCACAACGGTCCCACATCTGGCCGGCATCCATCGGAGTCGAGAAACCGAGATTGAAATAAGCTCCCGGTTCAGCCTTCCGGATGTACCAGAGGGCCTTCTTCCCCAAGGAATCATAATAATACATGGCATCCTGGTCACCGACACCTATCGTGAGAGGCTGCCTTCCGAAGGTAGTCTTTCTCTTGACCATTACCGAGAACTTCCTGCCGAAATATTCATAGACGTTCTCGCCTACTATCCTGTCAAGATACGTTGCAATCACTTCTGACAGGGTATTGTCGGCAAGCCAGCCCTCCCGGATAGTGGTATCCATGGCTCCGTCGTCCGAAAGGAAATAGTCGAAATGGCCCCAGAAAAGGTCACGGCTGCTGACCCGGCAGCGGAGGGGATACAGTTTCCTGCTATCGTCAGTCGATTTCTGCATTGGAACTAACTAGAAAGTAAACTTCAGCATGAGCTGGAGACGGGTATTGAGCACATTCTTGAGGTCGCCGCCGACAGTGCCGTTGGCCTGGAGGACTCCGTACTGGGCGGAAGTGAGTTCACACTCGGCGCCGAGAGTCAGCTTGCCTATGTTCCTGAAGACGGTAGGAGTAAGTCTCCAGACGTTCTTGACGTTGTTCCTGCTGTTGGAGCAGAACCAGTAGTTGCCGGCAATTTCCTTGTTGACCCCGAAGTTGTGGATGTAACCGGCGAAGAGAACTCCCTGCCACTTCTTTCCATAGGCAAGGCTAAGCCAGGTGGATGATGCTGTCGATGGGGTATATTCAAAACTATCCTTGTCGGTACCGCCGGTGACGGCATATCCGCCGGTCAGATTGAGGTGGGAACCATTCTGTCCGTAAGTCGTCTTGGCCTTGACACTGAACAGGCCTTTCTTGTACTGCGCGTAGGCGAAGACAAGACTGCTGTTGGCACGGTTTCCACCCGCATATGGCTTTATGGAAAGGAAATCATAACCCACGCGGAACAGGGTGTTGGCCCCGCTGTAGTTCAGGCCCACGTAGATTTCAGGGATACCTCCGTTCCTGAGATAGTTGGCGCTTGCGCCGTCAGGACCGCAGGAGGTGTACTGCATCTGCCAGATTGCAGCACCGGTAATCGAGAAATTGCCTCCCAAAGGAGAATCCCACTGGACGAGAGGAGTGCGGGAGAAGGCGCCGAAAGGAGCTCCGGTGTTGAGGGAAAGCACATCCGGCATGTCCGCTGCCAGCGGATGCCAAGCCTGTCCGACCTTGAGGGAACCGATCTTTTCGCCTTTCTGGTTCTCGAATCCGAGATTGACGAATGCCTGGCGGAGACGGAGGTTTGCCGTACCGGTCACTCCGCTGACGCCATTGTAGAAGTCAGCTTCAATCCTTGCGGAAGCTGTCATGTTCCCAAACCTGTAGCCGTCGGCACTGACCCAGAGTCGGGAAGTCATAGCTGTAAAATGATAGGTGTTGCCGTTGTCGCTCTGAGCCTCAAGCGGGATGTAGGAGAAGAGTTCACCCCTTCCCGAAATCATGTCCTTGGTGTCGAGGTGCGCGTAGGTACGGATGAAACCGCCTACCTTGACCGATGCAGGTGTTTCCTGCGCTGAGACTGCCACGGATGCGAGAAGAGCGGCAGCTGCAAAGAGAACTTTTTTCATATCGTAAATGCTTTTACAATTTTTCTTGAGTTGCAAATATAAGACTTATAACCTGAAATGCAAACAAAAAGGGGCCTAGTCAGCCCCCTTTTATAATTGAATCCCAAAGTCAGATCGCTGCCTTGACTGAGTCAACGGCGGCAGTAAGAGTATCGGAAACAGCCTGTACGGCCTCTGAGGCACCCTGAAGGGCCGAGCCGGCGACATCAACTGCCGTCTGCGCTGCTGCAGGAACTTCGAACGGGAAAATCTTGGTAAGCCAGAAGAAGGCCAGGACGAAACCGACGACTCCGATAATGAGGCCGACCTTGGTCATGTCGGAAGTCTTGACCATTCCGGTTGCGGATGCAATGGCATTAGGCGGAGTAGAGATCGGAAGAAGCATTGCGATGGATGCGCAGGTTGCCACGAAGACAATCATTGCCTGGGTTCCGCCAAGAGCGACGAATGAGGCGTTGGATGCTGCTGAAGGATCCTCCATTGCCGTTGCAACAACGATAAGGATTGGGATGAGCAAGGCAGCGGTGGCGGAGTTGCTGATGAAGTTGGAAAGGAAGTAGCAGACCAGGCCGGCAATCAGGAAGACGACAATAATGTTCATCGATCCGAACGGAATGGAACTGATGAGGACCTTTGCAAGACCGGTGCCCTGAAGGTCGGTACCGAGGGCGAAACCTCCCGCAACGAGCCAGAGAACGCTCCAGTTGATGTCCTTGATGTCATCCTTGCTGAATATTCCGAGAGCAGCGAACACTCCCAGAGGGATGAGGGCGACAATATTGGAACTGATATGGGTAATCTGCTCGGTTGCCCACAGGAGGATGGTGCCGAAGAAAGTAACCCAGACCACGATGGTCTTCCAGTCAGTCTTGCGCTCGCTTGGCTTGATGTCAAGCTGGAGTTCCCTGGTCTTGAAAGGGAAGAGGAGCATCAGGACTACCCATGCAACAAGAATCATGATAAGTACATAAGGAATCATGTGACCTGCCCAGCTTGCAAAGGTCACATCGTAGCCAGCCTCTCCGAGGAACTTGACTGCTGTCGCATTCGGAGGGGTTCCGATGGTGGTTCCGATACCTCCGACATTGGCTGCGATAGGGATGGAAAGGGCGAGACCTACCTTTCCCTTGTCATCATCGGGAAGACCGCGGAGAACAGGGGTGAGGAGGGCAAGCATCATTGCGGCTGTTGCAGTGTTGCTCATGAACATCGAGAACAGGGCTATGACGATGAGGAATGCGAGGAGCACCGACCAGGACTTCTTGAACGGCTTCAGAAGGAAGCGGGCAAGCGTGACGTCAAGACCGTACTTGGTTGCCATGTTCGCCAGCACGAAACCGCCGAGGAAGAGCATCACAACAGGATCCGCAAAAGCAGACATTA
>JBJFDD010000307.1:0-5476 GCA_051889815.1 Candidatus Cryptobacteroides sp.
CCCTATGCCTTCGGAGGTGCCCGGATCCACGGTATTGCTCCTTATGAGGATAGTGCACTTGGCCACAACGGAAGTGTTGTCGGAAGATCTTGCCGTAATGACCACCTTGCCGGCACTCTTTGCCGTCACGATACCCGACTGGGAAACATATCCTACCGAGCTGTCGGATGATTCCCACTTAACGGTCTTGATCGAAGCATTTGCTGGTGCAATTGTCGGAGTGAGGGTCAGGGTCTGGCCCACCCTCATCGTAGTCTCGGTCCTGTCTAGGGAAAGCCCGGTGACAGGAATCTTGGTAATATTGAATACCACCTGGGTAGAATAGCTGTCGGAAGCGGAATCAATGAATATGGCACCACGCCCGGTCTTGTACAAAGCGGTGACAAGGACATTCCAGTACGGCGTACCGGCCTCCTTTGTCGCCTTGCAGACAACAGGACAGTTGATTGCAGGACTTACTTTGATGTCCTCAGTGGCATCGTCAGGAGAAACCTTGACACGGATGTTGTAGGACTCGCCCATATTCAATTGCACCTCTTTACCTTTTTCCGAATATGTAATTGAGGTGATCGGCACCGTGCGCTCGACAACAGTCAAGGCACAGGAGGCCGTAAACGAACCGTCATTGGTGGTAACAGTGATCCGGGTAGTACCGGGAGCGACAGGGGTTATCTTGCCGTTCTGGTCAACGGTCGCTACCGAAGTGTCGCCGGAGGTCCAGGTGACGCTCTTGTCGCGGGCGTCTTCAGGAGCTACTGTGGCGGTCAGGGTTGCGGTCTCCCCCATCTGGAGGGAAAGGGTCGTGCGGTCAAGGGTGACACCGGTCACTGCATAAGGATCGATGACAATGACCTCTGCACTCGCTGAAACAGCCTGCCCACGGACCGTAATGGTGGCAGTACCCGGAGAGAGTGCAGAGATGTCACCGCCGTTGACAGTTGCGACCGACGGGTCGCTGGACTCCCAGGTGAGGGTCTCGTTGCATTCTTCCGGAAGGATGGTCAATTCAAGTGAACCTTTCTCCCCGATGTTGAGATTCAATGCCGTTGGAGACAAGGTGAGTCTTGTGGCCGGAATAAGCGGCTCAATGACAGTAACCACGCAGGACTTTGTGAAGCCACCGTCATTGGAGGTGGCAGTAACAACAGTTTCGCCCAGAGCCTTGGAGGTCACAGTCCCGTCCTGTGCGACGGAAGCGACATCAGGATTGGCTGAGGTCCAGCGCACGGACTTGTCGGTTGCATCTGAAGGGAGTACTGTGGCGGTCAGATGCGAACTCTGCCCCAGATTGATTGTAAGTGTGGTTGCAGAAAGGTCAAGGCCGGTCGCATGCTGCTTGACAGTCAGGTTGCAGACAGCCTGGAAGCCACCCTCAAAAGAAGTTACAGTAATCTGGGTCGTACCGGCCTTGAGAGCTCTCACGACTCCGTTGGACACAGTCGCAACAGTCTTGTCCGAAGAAGACCAGGTAAGACGGGTTTCAGTAGCATTATCCGGCTTGACCTGGGCCGTGAGAGTCCCGGTCTCACCGGTGTACAGGGTAAGTGCTGACTGGCTGATTGCGACTCCGGTCACATGCTGCTTCACGGTCAGGGCGCAGGATGCGGAAATCTTTCCGTCCGGAGTGGAAACGGTGATGGTGGCGCTGCCAGGAGCAAGTGGAGTCACGGTAGCATCCAGGCCAGTTTCCTTCACTACTTTGGCTACAGACTCGTCAGAACTTGACCAGACCACACTCTTGTCAGAGGCATCAGAAGGAGTGATGGCTGCCGAGAGAACCAGCGGATTATCACCTACATACATCGAGGCAGAAGTCTTCGAAAGCGAAAGGCCGCTGACAGGAGTTCCCACCTTCACAAGACAAGTGGCCATCTTGCCGCCATCCTTCGTGACGGCGTGGATGGTTGCCTCACCGGCTGCGACACCTGTCACAAGTCCCTCACCGGAAACGGTAGCGACCCGGGCATTGTCCGAACTCCAGTTCACATCCGGAACGGAAGCATTCTCAGGGAGGACGGTCACCGCCAGTTGGCGGGTTTCGCCCGGAAGAATCTGAATTTCATCCACATCAAAAGCAATACCGGTGACACGGCTCACGACAGTAACCTTGCAGGTCTCGAAGACTGTTTCGGAAACTGAAACAGTAATCACTGCAACACCGGCCTTGACTGCCCGGACATTGCCCTCCTGGTCAACCGTAGCAATCTCCGGATTGTCGGAACGCCAGGCCAGAGTGTTCTGGGTAGCATCAGAAGGGAAGACAGAAGCGCTGAGAGTAGCGGACTCGCCTTCTTCAAGATTGAGGCTGGAAGAGCTGATCTTGATGTCCAGGGCAGGACTCAGGACAGAAACGACACAGCTTGAAGTAATCTTTCCGTCTGCCGCTGAAGCAGTGACAGAGGTCGTTCCAGGGCCGATTGCGGTCACAGTGCCATCCGAAGAGACAGCCGCGACCTTAGGGTCAGCGCTGGTCCAGGTGACTTTGACGTCAGTGGCATCCTCAGGATATAAAACTGGAGTGATCGTGAAACTTGAACCGATGGATTCAAGAGTATATTCATTCGGGTCGAGGCTCAGGCTCTCGAGCGGAGTACCGACTGTCACATTGCAATAAGCTGTGAAACCTCCGTCGGAAGAACTTACAAAGACCGTTGCAGAACCGTTCCCGACAGCTGTAACCTTTCCGGACTCGTCCACAGCGGCAACTTCCGGATCGGAAGAGCCCCAATGCAGGGCACGGCAGGTAGCATCTTCAGGGAATATGCTGACGTTCAAAGTCTCGGAAGCACCTTTCTTCAACTGGAGTTCCGTCGGCTCGAGTTCAATCCTCTCAACACCCTTGCCGACAGTGATTACGCAGGAAGAGGTATAGCCGCCATCGTCAGACCGGGCCATGACCTTGGTTGAACCCACCTGCTTTCCCCGGACGGTGATGCTGCCGTCGCCGAGGTCGGTATATTCAATTACAGACGCATTCTCTACTGTCCAGAGAATCTTGGTGTTGGTCGCATTGGCAGGAGATACCATCGCCTTGATGATGCAGGTCTCTCCCATGGCAATGCTCTGGGAGCCTTTGTCGAGGGTGACACTTGTAACAGGCACCACCGGCTCCTCACAGGAGAAGAGAAGGCAGAGGGCCGCGAAAAAAAGTATGATGTGCTTTTTCATGTTTCTCGGAATTACAGGGGAGGACTAAAGTTTCTGGCAACGTACTGCATGACCTTCGCCACGAGTCTTGTTGTTGTAGAAAAGACCGACATAGGAATCATCGGCGTTGGTCTTGATGTTGAATTCAAAGGTCGTGACAGTCTGGGTCGCCGTCTTGATTGTCCAGTAATCTGCAAACTGCCCGGCGAGCCTGATGTCACCCTCTCCCCTATGGATATAGCCTGTTGCGGGATACCAGGCAGTACCGCCGCCCGTCAGGTTGAATTTGACACCCTTGGAGTAGAAATCCATTGAATATGAATTCGCTCCAGCCTGGTTCCAGACCCCTTCGGCTCCGCCGTCAGGAATTCTCCATCCTGCAGGACAAGGGTCGTAGATGGTCTTGTCCGCTGTCCAGAGAGTATTGTCGCGGCCTGCACTGATCCAGTCGTTGCCGGAGGTGTCATCGCAGAGGATGAAAGTAGTAGGATGTGAAACTGAATATGCCACATCACAGTCTGAATTGCACTTGATCTTGCTGATGGAGCCTGTGATGGCCATCGGATTATTGGCAGCATCTGCGGCGCCCGGGAACGGATCCTTGCGGCCCCACTGGTAGAAAAGGCCGTAGGAAAGGGCCCCGGAAGGCGAAGTCGTGAGGGCTCCTATGTTGCGGTCCATCATGTAGGTGCTGGTGTTGACATAGAGCTGTTTGGTCTGCTGCGGGTCGAAATCGCAGAGCCAGATGTGCCAGGACCAGAGAAGGTTGCCGGCTGAATCATAGGCACCGATAAGTGCATTGCCAGGCTTGAAAGTATCAGCTGTCTTGAAGTAAAGCTTGCCGTTCTTGACAGTAACCTGTGGTTTGATGATATCACCTTCAGACACTTCGGCAGCAGTGTTGTCAGTTTCCCAAAGCACGCTGGCGCTGGCAACAGTTCCTACACTTTCATTGGAATTGCCCTTGACCAAAGGGAATTTATAGGAGCCGGCTTCACGGACGATGTAGCAGTTGGCCGTACCTTCTGTGTCAAGCGGATAACCGTCAATGATGTTGGAAAGGGCTCCATCTCGGTCAGCATTGCGGATTGTGGCAAAGATATACCGCTGCACAGAGACATAGGAGTTGCAGACAGCTGTCTTGACGGCAGCGCCATTTTTCATGAACTTAAGGGTAAACCCTTTCTTGAAAACCTGTGGGACCATCGATAGGTAATAGAAACTACCCTGTTCGAAGATGCCTTTAAGAATGATAGTCTTGCTGGAAGAAGTGGAGGCATCACAGACTGGGAGACCATCCTCAATCCGGACAGAAAGTGGGCCGGCTATAGTCTCGTTGTTGTTGCCGGAGAATTCAACTGCATCATAGTCAGTACTCTCCACAGAAAAACGGATGCCACCAAGTACATCATAGAATCCCATTTCGGTAGTGGAAGAACTGCCGACCATCAGGAACGCTTGAGGATCGAAAGTATCCGGGATAGCCCTCTGCTCTTCAGGAAGATAAGCATTTATGACGCCATCAGAGAAAGACGAGGTTGAGCTATAGGGATAAAGAGCATAGTAGAGCCCATTGGCAGGCGTACCGGCCTGTCCTGTAAACTCAGCAAGTTCTCCTCCGTCTGTTGTAATGAATTTGTTGCCACCATCCCCTGAGTTGGAATCAAACAATGAAATTGAATCGGGAGCAGACCAGACAACAGTTCCGAAAGCGTCAGAAACAGATGCCTTGGATGCATTGGAAAGATATGCTTTAAAGACCATATCATGTTTGGGCTGTGGGTCGGGCAAAATCTCTTCGACCGTAGTTTCCTTCTGGCAGGAGAAAAGTATGAGTGCCAGAAAAAGGAAGGATAGCTCAAGTCTTCTCATAAAAACATTTGATTGAATAACTCAATTAATTAATAAACACAAAGGTATAAAAAAAGAGGGAAGATAGAAAACTATCTTCCCTCTCATTATAGAGCTATTCTGAAAAATCAGACTGATTACTCAGTAGGTGGTACTGCTGGTGCAAGTTTGTCAGCACGACCGCCTGGCCACTTCTCCTTGGTGTTGGCAGTTGAGAGTACTGTGACCTTGCCATCCAGAGTGAGAGTATAAAGTGTACCAATCTGGACTGTAAGGTTGTACTGTGCGTACTTGTCAACCTGGAGGTCAGTACCGAGGTTAGCCCAAGATACGAAGAGACCTGCATCATCGGAACCAGTTGTGAGACAGCCGCCGAAGGACTCCTTGGTGTTATCCTCGTAAGGATAAGAAAGTGCATTTCCTTCAGTGAAGGTAACTGAACCATCGATGTCCTCAAGACCGTAAGCAGTCTTTGCAT
>JBJFDD010000308.1:0-1551 GCA_051889815.1 Candidatus Cryptobacteroides sp.
GAGTTCTCCTCCGTGCTGTAGCAGAAATTCCTGAACAGGATGGCCCCGTCCGACTCGATATCTCGTATCTGTTTGATTCTTAAACCTCCTGCAAGCCTTGTCCGCCCGTTGCCATCGAGATACCGGTGGGCTTCATATTCAAACTCCGTCCTTCCTCCGGTAGGATAGGTGACAGCACTGAGCATGCCGCGCTTCATCGCTGTTTCTTCGGTCGCTCTGTTTCCTCCGGGTATTGTAATGCTTACTGTCTGGTCGGCGGTCAGCGGAAAACTGTGCACGACGGCGTCGGTAGTTATTGTCGGGACAAGGGTCGTGTTCTCTTCGTGTCCGTTGTAGTAGCCCCAGAGGTCCAGCGCCCGGGTGTCTCTGGGGAGGGGATTTCCGTTGTAGCTGAATGACCAGGTCATGGCGTCTGCCCCGTCCGGTCCGCAGATTGTGACAGAATCCAGTCTCAGGGTGAAGTCTTCAGGGTTGCAGGACTGGTTGAATGTGACTTTCCTGACAAGTGTCCCGAAGAGGTCGTAGATCAGCAGTTCCGAAAGGAAGGATCCGGCTTTCGGTCCGTAGGCGGAAGTGGAGCCGGAGTTCCGGACGAATTCCACATGCCCTTCGCTGAAGTCGATCCTCTGCGGATAGCAGTTATACTGCACTATGTCCTGCCTTGTTGCCTGGGGGAATGAATATCCCGTCGGAAGGTTGATTTCTTCCGGTTGGGCCAGTGCCAGCGCTCCTGCTGAACTGTTGTAGCGATAGTAATGAGTGTCCTGAGGCCCTGCGCCGCCAGTTGCCATCACCGCCGGGATTGTCTTTTCAATCTGTCCTGCGAACCGGTCCAGCATAACCACGGCGTCCGCCCACCGCGAGCAGACAATCTCTTCCGTCGGAGAGGTATAGCTGAACCTGACAGATCTTCCGGTGGTGGCGGAACGAATTTCCCGGACTTTCCAGGACGTTCTGACTTCATGGTAGGACCCTCCGAAAGTGTGGGGAATCCTGTCACTGCAGTTGCCCTCTCCACCAAATGTGTAGCGGAGTCCTGTCCTGTCTGTCATTACTATGGTTGAAGACCAGTCCTGTGAACAGGGGAACTCGACCAGGACGGGGTCGTCCGGAATGGTTACGGCCTTTCTGGTGGTCCGGTCTGGATTGCGTATGTACATTCTTCCGGAACCGGAAAGCAGGGCGTAGTGATACTCGTCAAGGGTGGCATCTGCTGCTTGTGATGCAATCTGGGACAACTGGTACCAGGTCGGTGATTCAGTTTCTGCTATAGTCGAGTTGTAGAACCATTCGTCTGCCCCTCCGGCGATGCTCCTGGAGAGGGCAGGGCCGGTGGAAAGGCTCCAGCCGTCACCGAGCCAATAGCTTGAGCGCATGTTGGGCTTCAGGCCGGAGGCGTGGTAGGACAACGTCAGTGGTATCCGGATGTCTCCGTCCGCAATTTCAAACAGTGGAATCTCAATCTGCACGAGCCCGTTGCCCAGATCGACGGGACAGTCGATGTACTTTGCTATCTGGGCCGCAACCGGTGACTCCGGCAGTACATCCGGG
>JBJFDD010000309.1:0-5456 GCA_051889815.1 Candidatus Cryptobacteroides sp.
CACAAATATAACATAAAAATAGTTTTTTTCCGGAGAAATGAGTAAATTTGCTTACTATCTCAAGACAAATAACGGAATGACCATTTCAATCCTGATACTTATTGCCGGCCTGCTTCTGGTCGTGTTCGGCGCCGACATTCTTGTTGACGGTTCATCAACGATAGCCAGAAAGGCAGGACTCAGCGAATTCCTCATCGGACTGACTATCGTAGGCATCGGCACTTCCCTGCCTGAACTTGTCGTAAGCATGAACGGGGCACTTCAGGGCAATGCCGACATCGCAATTGGCAATGTGATGGGATCCAATCTCTTCAACGTCCTCCTCATCCTGGGTCTGACAGCCATCATCCGGCCGGTGGGAATCAGCCGTGACAATCTCCGCAAGGACATTCCCCTGAACATCATCGCATCCTTGCTCCTGATTGCATTCGGGATGCACAAGTCCCTTCTGGGGATAGGACAGAGCGACACTGTCTCGATGGCGGAAGGTCTTGTGTTCCTGCTTCTTTTCGCCGCCTACATGTATTATTCCTTCAAGCACGGGAAGGCCGATCCGGATTCTCCGGAAGAAACGAAGGAAAAAGACAAAAGCATCCTTGCCGCCATTCTGATGGTCCTGGGAGGGATTGCAGGCTTGATTTTCGGCGGCAGGATCTTCGTCAATGCAGCCTGCGACATCGCCAGGATGGCGGGGCTCAGCGACAAGTTCATCGCCGTCACAATCCTCGCCGGAGGCACCTCGATGCCCGAACTCGTAACCTGCATCGTCGCCGCAGTCAAGAAGAAAGACCAGCTTGCCCTCGGGAATATCCTGGGCTCCAACATATCCAACATCCTGCTGATCCTGGGCTGCTCCGCAGTATTCTTCCGCCAGACTCCGGGCGGTCCTGACGGGCTGGCATTCGCCGGAATGTCCAACATGGACATCCTGGTCTTCTTCATCAGCGGTCTGGTCCTCTGGGCAAGTGCCTACACCGGCAAAGGGAAGACCCGAAGGATCGACAGGGCTGACGGAATTGTCTTCGTCGCCATCGAATCTGCCTACCTTTTCTGGCTGATTTCCCATCTGAACTAAAAAAGTATCCAATATGAAATTCAAACCAACCTCCTACAAGCTGACGAATGTCAGCAACGGCAGAGTCTTCGAAGATGAAGGCTGGACACTGGCCGACCCCCAGGGGAAAGAACCTTCCCTTGTAAGGGCTGTCTACGACAATGAAAAGTTCATCCCGAGAGACGACCTGAAGGGTCTGTACAGGTACGCGAACTGGCTTCCGATAAAGAGGACCCTAAGGCGCTCCTATGCACCTGCAACCTACAAGAGCAAGGGGCTGGCTGAACTTCTGGGAATGGAGAATCTCTACATCACCGTCTCCGGCTATGTGCCGAAGCACGGGGTCAAGATGGAGACCTGCTCGTTCAAGGAAACCGAGGCCTTCAGCATCTGCGCAAGGCTTCCGAAAAACAATGACAGGATACTGGTCGTCCAGTCCGCGGGCAACACGGCCAGGGCTTTCGCCCGGGTCTGCTCGGACAACAACATCCCGATTGTCATCTGCATCCCGAACGACAACATCAACGACCTGTGGTTCCTCCGCAAGCTCAAGCCATGCGTGAAGATCATCGCCACGCCCAACGGCACCGACTACTACGATGCTATCGCCCTGGGAGAGAAGCTCTGCAAGAGCCCGCGCTACATGGCTGAAGGCGGTGCCAAGAATGTGGCAAGACGCGATGGGATGGGTACGACCCTCCTGAGCGCCGTCGAGGAGATAGGCCGTATTCCGGATGCCTATTTTCAGGCAGTCGGGAGCGGTACTGGAGCGATTGCTGCCTGGGAGAATGCCGAAAGACTGGCCCGGGACGGCCGCTTCGGGAAAAACAACATGAGAGTCTATTGCGTCCAGAACGCGCCGTTCACCCTGATGTACGACTCCTGGAAAGCCGGTTCCAGGGAACTGGTCGACATCTCCGCCGAACAGTCCAGAAGGAATTCGGAGATCATCCTAGCCAAGGTTCTTTCGAACAGGAAACCGCCATATTCAATTGCGGGAGGTCTTTTCGATGTGCTCAAGGCCTCCAACGGAGACTTCTTCAAGGTCACCAATGACGACATCGTCTATTGGATGCTCCAGTTCGTCAACAAGGAAGGCTACGACATATTCCCTGCTTCGGCTGCGACTGTAGCGTCCCTCAAGCAGGCACTTGATGCCGGAACCGTAAAAAGAGACGAAACTGTGATGCTGAACATCACTGGTGCCGGCATGGTAAAAGCAACCAGCAAGGGCTTCGAACACAAGGTTCCTGATCTGGTACTGGGTACGGAACTTTCTGCTGAAGAAGTGATTGCTAGCGTGGACAAACTCTTCAGATAAAGCCTCAAGCATAAAAGCCTGCAGGCCGGCTGCCCTACAAGGGATCAGCCGGCCTGCAAGTTTGATGTCTTCCACTCCATCGGTGGAGGGACTGCAACAGGAACCACTACTGGTCAGTGCGGAAAGGCTCGCCGGCGGCAAGTCTCTCCTTTGACTTGACCGGATTGGCATAGATGTTCCGGAAGATTGTCCTGAGCTCATCCCTGTCGAGCCTGCGCTCCACTTTGTCCAGCTGATGCTCAGTGTAGTGGTCGAACCACTCCACATCCTCTTTGGTGTAGTGGTCGGAGTACTTGGTCGTACCGTTGACCAGGTCATAGGCAAGATAATTCGTCTTCCAGAGATGGTACCCGGAAATGACCCTCTTGTCCACGGCATAGCGGATTGACTGGTAACGGTCGTTCTTGTCGCATCTTGAGGCAATTTCTATTTCGTCCGGAGTCAGGGGCTGTCCGATGTTGAGATGGACATTGCCTTTCTTCTGCCTGATTCCGATTGCAATGCTGTGCATGTCCTCGTTGCGGCTCTTGACATATTTCTGGGTTCTGGAAATCAAGATCTCGCGCGCCTTCCTGACATCACAAGGCTCGAGTTCGTAGGAAATGCTGAGCGGCACGATGTTGAGTTCGGCAAAATTCTCCTGGAATGTCTTTGTACCGCTCATGTCCAGCATCTTGAGCAGGCCCTGCTCGGTGGTGTCGATTCCGTCTTTTGTGCGTCCCTGCCTCTGTGCCAACCAGATAGAGGATTTACCTGAAGTAATGGTTGTACGGATGTACTTTGACAGGAGCTGTGAGGAAAGATAGAGTTCCCTGGCAGAGATTCCGCGGATCACCTTGATCATCCTGTTGGACCTCAGAAGTCTTTCGACCGTCTGGCTCTGCTTGATGAGGTTGTCGCCCACACAGATTTCAGTCAGCGGCATAGCATTCCTGAAAAGCACAACCTGGGTGATTGCGGGATCCAGTATGATGTCCCTGTGGTTCGACATCAGAAGGTATTTCCCTGGAATGTTCTTGAGATTGTTGATTCCGTCATAGGAAAAGTTGTGGACAGTCTGCTCCATGCAGGTATTGACCGCCCTGTTCATGACGATTTCCTGGAACTCATCAATGCTGTGGACACTCTTCAGGGCATTCCTCAAGTAAGTGACAGGCTCATCCGGGAAAAGATAGCCGGAAATGGCAAGGACAGCCGGATGATTGGCTACCTTGTTCAGGGCTTCGACCGCTTCAGCGTCGTTGTACGGACATATGCTTTCGAATTCAGTTGTATCAGCCATATAAAGGTGTTTTTTCTCAATTACAAATTTAATCCTTTTATTGGGAAATGCAATCATCGGGCCGGAACAGAAGCGATGAATCCCCGTAGCTTAGGAACCTGTAGCCATTTGAGAGTGCATGGTCGTAAACTGTGCGCCAGTCGCCTCCGAGGAAAGCCGAAACAAGCAGGATCAGGGTGCTTTCCGGCTGATGGAAATTTGTGACCAGGACATCCACGAACCTGAACCGGAACCCTGGGACGATGATGATCCGGGTACCTACCTTCAGTTCTTCGAGCGAATTGGCTTCAAGATAATCGACAATTGCCCCCAAGGCCTCCCCGGGAGTGTAAGAATAGTTCCGTGAATATGGTGCCCATTGGTCCACGTCTTCCGGACGGCCTTTTTCGATGCAGCTGACTCCGACATAGTATAGAGATTCCAGGGTCCGGACCGATGTCGTGCCAACGGCCACAATCTTGCCCTTGCGGTCCCGCAGGCGCCTCAGGAGATCCAGGGAGACGACGAAAGGTTCCCGGTGCATCGGATGGTCTGCCACGTCCTCGCTCTTTACAGGCAGGAAAGTGCCTGCACCGACATGCAGGCAGACATATTCCCTGTCTATTCCCCTGGCGCTGATGGCAGCAAGGACTCCTTCGGTAAAATGCAGTCCGGCGGTTGGGGCAGCTACCGAGCCTCTTGTCATGGCGTAAAGAGTCTGGTATCTTTCGAGGTCAATCGATTCCGTGTCACGGTTCAGGTAAGGCGGAATCGGGACTGTACCACAGATTTCCAGGACCCTTGAGAAGCATTCCCCGCTGTGCCATTCGAACTCCACTGTGCCGGTACGGCCATCCCTTTCGACAAGCCGTGCCTTCAGGTCCATGGAGGCCACCTTCGGATCGTCCGAAGGATTGTAGGGATGAAGGATGTCGTCCTTCCAGCGTTTCGCGTTGCCGATGACGCATTTCCAGCGGCATGGACCTGTGCTTGCGAATGCGGTGGCATATTCAGCAGGCTCAACGGGCTCCAGGCAGAAGATTTCGATGTGCGCCCCGCTTTCCCGCTGGAAATGAAGCCTGGCCGGAACAACCTTGGTGTTGTTGAAGACCATTATGGAATCATCGGGAAGGAGGGAAGGAATATCCTTGAATATATGGTCGCTAACCTTGCCTCCTGAATAGACGAGCAATTTTGAGGAATCACGCTCCGCAAGAGGATATTTGGCGATACGCTCCTCGGGGAGCGGGTAGGAGTAGTCTTCTATTTTAATTGAAGGTATCATCTTCCGTGTGAGATTTGTGAATTGTCACAAAGTTACGTCAATGGTCGAGAATATCCAATTTTCACACAATTGCAACTCTTCATCCCGTCAGGGCTTTTCCCCGGGCCGGGAGTGCCCTTCTGCCACGCGATGTTGCCCCAGAGACCCCTGTAGCAGGGGTGACCGTGTCAGAACCCCGTTCTGAGACCCTTCTGCCACGCGACCATGCCCCAGAAGTGCCTGTAGCAAGGGTAGTCGTGGCAGAGGTCCGAGGTACATCGGTTGCGGTGGCAGGGTGAGTCTGGCTGGCGTGGTCGTCCGCGACCTCGTGAGCGGAAGGGGCCCGCGACTTTAGTCGTGGGAAGGATGGAGTCGGAACTTGTTCCGACGGAACCAAGCCAGGCTCACCCTGCCACTGCAACCTCAAGTCCGTCAAATAAACAAACCTAATAACCAAAATAACAACCCGGAATCAGACAATAATTACCGTTTCCCCGAGCTTCTCTGCCACGCGGAAAGGTCTCTGAAGGCACTGTGATGGGGGTAGTCGTGTCAG
>JBJFDD010000310.1:0-5408 GCA_051889815.1 Candidatus Cryptobacteroides sp.
CGCACGATTCGGAGATGCCCTGCTTGCTTCCTGCTCGATCAGGATGAAACTCCTGATGATCTTCTCCTACTTCTCCGACGGTTTCGCCTTCGCCGCCGAGGCCCTGACCGGGCGTTTCATCGGGAGCGGGGATTCCTTGAACCTGAGGCGGACAGTGAGTCTTACCTTTGCCTGGAGCATGGGAATAGGACTGCTCTTCGTGGGAATATATTCATTGTGGGGGATGCCTATGTTCAGGCTGATGACTGAGGATGAGGCTGTCCTCAATGCTTCCGTGGCCTTCCTGCCATGGCTCGCCCTCATCCCGATTGTCGGCTGTCCTGCTTTCACCTGGGACGGCATCTACATAGGAGCAACAGCAACCCGCCAGATGCGTGATTCCAACATCTGGTGCGCGGTTTCATTCTTCGGAGTCTGGTTCCTGGGGAAAGTTATCCTGGACATGGAAGGGAATATGCCGGTTCATCTGCTGTTCGCGGCCTATTATTCCCATCTGATTGTCAGGTCTCTCTATCAGACATTCTGCTACAAGCGGGCGGTTCTCAGCAGGATTTCCTGAAATATTTCCCGATTACCGGAAGGGTCGAAAGCGGCAGGTCCCTCTTGATGATAAGGGCACAGAAGGCAAGAATCAGCACACAGTTGACTGCAATCTGCGGGACGGTACCCAGATACTCTGCCGTGAGAAGCATTCCGCAGTAGAGAACAGCTGCTGCTGCAACATAGACAGCCATGTCCTTGAGCGGATAGTCGATAGGGTACTTCTTCTGGCCTACGAAATAGGAAAGCAGCATGGCGATTCCGTAGCCTGCCACTCCAGCCCATGCGCAGGCCATGTAACCGTACTTCGGGATGAACAGGAAGTTGACTGCAAACAGGGCCAGGCATCCGATTCCCGAGAACAGGGCTCCCCAGAGGGTCTGGTCAAGCAGCTTGTACCAGAATGACAGGTTGAAGTAGATGCCCATCATGATTTCGGCGACCATCACTATAGGAACAATCCTGAGACCCTCGCGGTAGCCGTCTGCGATGATAAACTTCAGGACATCCATGAAGCCCATGACGCAGAGAAATGCCAGTAGAGTGAATATGATGAAGAACTTCATCGCCTTACCGTACATCTCCTTGCTGTCCTTCTCCTTGACTCCGGCGAAAACTATTGGTTCGTAGGCATACCTGAAAGCCTGGGTAATCATCGCCATGATCATCGCAATCTTGACGCAGGCTCCATAGATTCCGAGTTCCCGCAGCCCTTCAGCACCGCTCTTGACAAGAGGGTAGATGATCTGCGATGCGGACTGGTTGAGAACCCCCGCTATGCCAAGTACGAGAATCGGCCAGCTGTACCCGAGCATCCTCTTCATCAGTTTCCAGTCGAATCCGCACCTGGCATCCTTGTACTCGCCGAAGAAGAGGAAAGTGATGAAACCGGTACAGAAAAGATTGATGAAGAAGACAAATCCCACCTCGATTCCGTTGTCATAGATTCCAAACGGGTTGAGGTCCATCTTCGGAAGAATCACGAAGTAGAGCAGATTCAGCCCGATGCTCATGAAGATGAACAGGAACTTCAGGGCGGCAAACTTGTACGGGCGCTTCTTGTAGCGGAGATAGGCGAACGGAATGCTCTGGAATGCATCCAGGGCCACTGTGGCAGCCATTGTCCAGATGTACTCCGGATGATCCGGGTACCCCATTGCAGAACTTATCGGGTCCAGGAATGCCAGCACGAGGACGAAGAAAAGCACCGATGTCGCCAGGACTGAAGTCATGATGGTCGAATAGACCTTCCCGGGATTTTCCTCGCTCTTGTTGGCGAAACGGAAGAATGTTGTCTCCATTCCGTAGGTGAGGATGACCAGCAACAGGGCAGTGTAGGCATACATGTTCGTGACTACCCCGTAGCCTCCGCTGCTCGCCTTGATGACGTAGGTGTAGATAGGAACGAGAAGGTAGTTCAGGAATCTGCCGACGATGCTGCTGAGTCCGTAGATGGCAGTGTCTTTTGCCAGAACTTTCAGATTTGCCATGACTTTGATGATGATTTTACCTTATTCCGTATTTCCTGAGTATCCTGAGCAGCGGCTTGCGGATTGATTCCGCCCAGAGAGTGTAGCCGTAGTCTCCGGGATGGATTCCGTCCTGGGATGTCTCGTGATGCCTGTCGGCAGCATTCGGCCTGATGTAGTAGACATCTTCATATTCCTTGAGGGCAATTGCCATCAGGCTGTCGGCTGTCGCCATCTTTTCGGCTTCATATTCATCCTTTTCGGACATGAAGTTCCTGTTTTCGCGGTAGATTGTGCTCTGGAATATGATGGGAATCCCCGGATGCGCCTCCCTGATCCTGCGTATGAAAGGGAACAGCCGTTCCCGCATCTGCTCGGGGCTCGGGTTGGAAAAGCCATCGACGATTATGGCGTCCACGTCCGCTGCCGCCAGCACTTCCGCAAAGTAGTCCTGGAGCTTGCAGTTGCCGCTGCATCCCAGGCTGAGCATCTGGAGACCGGTGCTTCTGGAAAGCTGTGCCGGATAGGTCATCCCCGACCTGCTGATGCTGATGCCATGGGTGTAACTTGAGCCCAGGACGGCTATCCTGTGCCTGAAAGGATTCTCCAGCGCTTCGATGACCGAACCTTTCTCTGTGCCGATTTCCACGGATTCAAGTTCGCTGTAAACCGGGAGGTAGAGAAGGCACTCGTGCATTTCCCCGTCCATGGAATAGATCAGGTTGAGGACTGATTCGGGTTTGGAGTCCGGGACTCCGGATGCCGCCCACAGCCATTTGCCGCCTTTCTTGATGTAAAGGTCGTAGCCACAGGTGGCGAAAGCCGTGGTGTTGGTCCTGATGCCCCTGTAGGCGAACAATGTCCGTATCCTTATGGAGCGGGAGTCTGTCCTGAAGGCAACGGCAATCCCGGAGGACATCCTTACCTGGGCATTCTCGCCAGGGGTGAAACCTTTGAACCTGACAGTGTCCACCCTGTGATAGGGGTTGGGGGTGTCGGGCATGAGCTTACCTACCAGAGTCAGGCCGGAGGCTTGAGTGTAGGTGTATTCGGGGCTGTTTCCGCTTGCTGCGGCGATCAGGGAAAACAGCAATGTAATTGTGGCTACGAAATATTTCATGGTGCGAATTTAGCAAATTATTGCTGTTCTTTCCTATCTTTGTGCTGATTTGAAGACATGAGCTTATTTTCGTTCTACAGAATATCGCGCCAGTCCCCGGTCAAGGTTCCTGAAGAACAGGTGCCCGAGGAGTTCCAACGTTACCGCAGACGCACTTTCTGGGGGGTCACCGGTGCCTATGCATTGTACTATGTTTGCAGGATGACCATGGCGGTCGTCAAGCAGCCTCTGATCGACGGGGGAGTCTTCTCGGCCCAGTGGCTAGGAGTCATCGGCTCCACCTTCTATTTCGCCTATGCTGTCGGCAAGTTCTGCAACGGTTTCATTGCCGACTACTGCAACATCCGGCGTTTCATGGCGACCGGTCTGATCCTCTCCACCCTTGTCAATCTCCTGATGGGTGTGACGGGACTGGCCTACGGCTGGCTTGGTTTTTCTTCCTTCGCCCTTTTCCTGCTTTTTTCGGTGGTCTGGGGCATCAACGGCTATTGCCAGTCCATGGGTGCGCCACCGGGAGTCATCAGCCTCTCGCGGTGGTTCCCTCTTGCAAGCCGCGGGACGTACTACAGCATATTCAGTTCCACTCCCTATGTGGGTAAGGCCCTGTCCTTGTTCTTCATAGGCCTGGTCGTGGGTGGCATGGGCTGGGAATATGGCTTCCTCTTTTCGGCCATTGCCGGGATCGTCGGTTCCGCCCTGATTCTCATATTCGTAAGCGACACACCCCAGAGCAAAGGCTTGCCGAGCGTGCAGCAGTTCAGCGGTGAACCTGAACTGAAGACTGACTCCCTTCCTGTCCGCGAACTCCAAAAAATGGTTGTCCGCCATCCGGGAATATGGATCATAGCCCTGTCGAGTGCCTTTGCCTATATCACCCAGCACGCCGTCAGCGACTGGGGCATCCTTTTCCTTCAGAAAGAGAAAGGCTTCTCGCTGGCTTCTGCCACACAGATCATCGCATTTTCAGAAGTCTTCGGAGTCGTAGGAACCGTGCTGGCAGGCTGGCTTTCCGACCGTCTGTTCAGAGGTGACCGTTTCAGGCCGGTGCTTGTTTCAGGGCTCCTTTGCCTGGTGTCTTTCGCCTCTTTCATGTTTCTCCCGGGAGGCTATCTGATGCAAGTCATCAATGTCTCGCTGTTCAGCCTTTCAATCGGAGTGGTCTATTGTTTGGTGACCGGTCTGATGGCGTTGGACATCGTTCCGCGCAAGGCCTGTGGTGCGGCACTCGGGATGGTCGGGCTTGCAAGCTATGCCTGTGCGGGAATCCAGAACATTGTCAGCGGTTTCATGATTGGTGGCTTTGCCCATGCGGATGCTTCCGGTGAGATGCTTTACAACTTTACCCCGGTCAGCATCTTCTGGGTACTTTCCTGCGCTCTTTCGTTCCTGATTCCTCTGTTGTCCTGGCGCTTCCTGAAGCCTCACTCGCAAGACGGACTCTAAGTCCGCGGGTCCCTGGCAGGATTGGACGGAATCAAATAAATAAGGTGACTGGTCGGTCTTGCCAGACTTTCCAGTCACCTTTTGTATTATGAGTGCCGTACTTGACGACGTGGATTGACTACTGCTCGTCAGGTCCCTGGTCGTCAGGACCCTGAGGTCCAGGCTGAGGTCCAGGCTGAGGTCCTGCCTGTGCACCGTTCATGCTCTGGTACATCTCGCCCATCAGTTTGTTGAGCTCTTCGGTGTACCTGTCGATGTCAGCAAGGTTCTGGCTCTTGACAGCCTCCTTGAGTGAGTTCAGAGGACCCTCGATTGCGGTCTTCTTGTCTGCCGGAATCTTGTCACCGTTCTCCTTGAGGAACTTCTCGACCTGGAAAGCAAGACCGTCAGCATTGTTGATCTTCTCAATCCTATCCTTGGCTTCCTTGTCGGCAGCCTCGTTGGCCTTGGCCTCGTCACGCATCCTCTGGATTTCCTCATCTGAAAGGCCTGAAGAAGCCTCGATCCTGATGTTCTGCTCCTTGCCGGTAGCCTTGTCCTTTGCCGAGACGTTGAGGATACCGTTGGCATCGATGTCGAAGGTCACCTCAATCTGAGGTATTCCCCTAGGCGCAGGAGCGATTCCGTCGAGATGGAACAGGCCGATTTCCTTGTTGTCCTTTGCCATCGGACGCTCGCCCTGAAGGACGTGGATCTCAACCGAAGGCTGGTTGTCGGCAGCAGTTGAGAATACCTGGGACTTGTGGGTCGGGATCGTTGTGTTGGACTCGATGAGCTTGGTCATCACGCCGCCGAGAGTCTCGATACCGAGAGAAAGCGGAGTAACATCCAGAAGG
>JBJFDD010000311.1:0-5401 GCA_051889815.1 Candidatus Cryptobacteroides sp.
AACGGTCATGGGTCACCATCAAAAGGGTGCACCGGGCATGGGAGAGATAGTTCTCAAGGAACTCGATTGCGTCGATGTCCAGATGGTTAGTAGGCTCGTCCATGATGTAGAAATCAGCCTCACTTGCCAGCATCACCACAATCGCCGTCCTCTTGACTTCTCCTCCGGACAGGGTCTTCATCCGACGGTTCCAGTCCGACATCCCGAACGAAGTAAGCAGGCGGCGGATGCGGAGTTCATATTCAGAAAGATGCTCCGGGTCCAGGTCCTTTGTCCACTGGCGCGAATCGGCGATGACCTGCTCCCAGACGGTCGCCTCGGGGTCGAAGGCATATTCCTGCTCGAGAAAGGCTATCCTGATGTCCTTGAGGAATATTATCCTGCCACCGGAGTCGGAGCTGTCAGTCCCGGCAAGGATGCGCAGTAGACTGGTCTTTCCTGTTCCGTTCGGGGCAATCAAGGCAATCTTGTCCCCTTCGTTGACGTTGAAGCCGATGTGCTCGAACAGCACTTTGGGGCCGTAGGATTTCGAGATGTTCTCTATCTGGAGGAAGGATGGCATAAGTTCGCAGTGAGGTTATCTACAGTTCGGTTCTGTCAGTTTCACGATTCGGACCGGGCCCATCAGGCCGGACGGGGAGAGATCGATGGTCTCCTTGCGGACTCCCCTGAAGTCGTGGATAAGTTCTATGTTCGTTGAAGTGGAAGCAGGCAACCCGGAATGGAGCTGGTCGCCGGCCACACGGTTGTACCAGGAATTGACAACCTCGACTTCTAGGAGGTTTGCACCTTTCCTGAGATCGTCTGTAACATCAACCCTGAACGGAGCAGTCCAGAGGATTCCCTTGTCAATGCCGTTGAGTTTCACCCTGGCAAAACCGACATCGAGGACGGAACCCAGTTCGATGCACAGGCGTGCATCCCCAGTCCTGTCGCAATCAAAGAAGAATTCCTTTGAATATTCTGCCTTCCCGGAGTAGTACCTGACGGAAGGGTCATCCGACTCTGCCCAGTCCTGAAGACAGTCGAAGACCACATTCCGGGGACCGCCCTTTGCAGGGTCGAAGGAGACATTCCACGGACCTTCCAGAGTCTGGCAGAGGGTGATTTCAGGGTAATTCGGGCGACTCCCGCGCTTCACTTCCCCGACTTCATTGAAGACCACGAAGATGCTTCCGCACGGGTCGAAGCGCAGCGGAACGGTCGTTGCCAGTGTCCCGCAGTCGTAGTCGTCAAGCTTTCTGACAGAACCGTCAATCGGATTCCAGAGCTCAGGCCTGGCTCCATTTGTCCTGAAAGTGAACCTGGCAGTCTTCACTGCGTCGTCCATATTGCTGATGAAATAGACATCCTTCCCGGCAATGGTGTAATGGATGTAATCGAAGCCGGCAAGACCCGGATCGGAATCGACACTGAAGTCTTCCGGAAGACCTGCTCTCTTGAAATAATCCCTGACAGTCATTCCGGAGAAGACTTTGCCTTTCCCGTAACGTGAGCAGTTTCCGTCAGAGGTCCTGTCCCAGATTGCGGAGGCAAGGGCTGCAAACCTTTTCTGCGCCCGGCGTCCACCCTTGAGGCTCACACAGCGTTCAGGCTTGTCCCCGATGACAGTTGCACCCTTCCGCAGAAGACTGCCGACCTTCTCAAGAGCCGCCAATGAAAGCACACGGTGCGACGGCAGCACAAGAACCCTGTACTGCATTCCGGAACGGGCGACGAGCATCCCGTCCCCGTTGACCTCAAGATCCAGGAGAGCATTCTCGTCGATTGCATCGAAATCATAGCCCGGAAGAGTTCCGGCGATATTGGAATGCTTGAACGGCAGTACATTCGGAACGTGGTCGCCATAGTAGTAAAGGGCATCGGCCACGAAAGTGCCGTTCTGGGCAAGGAACTGGACCCTTGTCAGATACTCCATGAAAGGAGTGGACTCGGCCCACCATGTGAGACGCGGGTTGATGTGGGTGCCGGCGAAATATTCCTGGCCCGGAAGTCCCATTTCCTTCGGCGAGCAGGTGAAGGTGTGGAAATAGACCCTGTTCAGCCCTGAGCAGACCTCATGGTCGAAAGACGGCTTCTGGGCATGCCAGATGAGGTCATTCCAATGCGGACCGATGGTAGTGAACGACTCGGCGCCGACAATCCGTAGACCTTTGATGTGGGCGGCTGAAGAGGCCTGCTTGACGAAGAAGCGGTCTGCAGTACGGGGCCTGTGCGGGGAAGGCGCCCAGAATTCGCTCATCGTGATGTCGCTGAACGAATAGTTCTTGATACCATCGAGAGGACCGGCGTGCGGACCGGCGGATTCAGGCTGGATGGCCATGCCGTTGCGGTGGGCGAAATCTGCGAACCGACGGTAATGGTTGTTGGCGACAGCATCGGCGATAGTCTTCCTGAAATCGGCCAGGAAGGAATTGCTGGTTTCGATGTCATCGACGACGAAACCGGCAGCAACAGGAAGATAAGGGAAGATGTCATAGCCCGAATACTCCTTGAAGTACTTCTCGAAGCCCTTCGTCCAGTTCATTCCGCCGCACTCCCAGCTGTCTGTCTCCATGTACTTGAGGGTCGTACCGACATGGTGCCCGGCATCGTCCAGGATTGGCTGGACCACCTCGGAGATGTAATAGTCGAAAGATTCAGGATCCATATAGTCCAGCACCAGTCCTTCCCAGCCCTTGGAGCAGGTGGAAACCACAGCCCCGGTGCACGTGTAGCCCATCCTCAGGACAACCCACTGTCCCTCAGGGCAGTTCCACTTCAGCACACCATCCTCCGACATGAATCTGGAAATATCCCTGACTTCATCCGAGCTGACCAGAAGAGAAGGAGTCTCATTGCCACGGAAGGCTTCCGGGGCATTGCCGAGCAGGAAACGGCAGTCCGAGGCGCTGCCTCCCAGTTCGTGGACCCCCATCTTGAGGTCCAGGCCCCTCACCGGCTCGCAGATGCGTGCGGAATCCATAGGAAAGGCCAGTACGGCGATATCCCTGTAGAAAGCCTTGCGGGAAGGAGGCTGCGGAAGACTGATTTCAACCTCCGTACCTCCGGTTATCCCTGCCTGTGAATATGTCAGCATCTTGGCAGCCCGCTCCGGAGTGATGACGGGGCCGCCCAGATTCCATCCGCTCTGGATGTTGAATCCTATTTCGAGGCCCAGGCGTTCGGCCTCGTCGAGAGCATGCACAAACAACTTCCGCCATTGAGGCGACGCGAACAGGGGTCCTGCGGGAATATCCCGGTTGCCCCTCTGGTTGTGGCCGCCTGCATCGAAGATCATGGCTCCGTGGAAGCCTTTCTCCTTCATTGCCTCCAGGTCGGATGTGATAGCCTCAGCTGTCACATTGCCGTTCAGCCACCACCACCAGCAGTCGGTACCATATTCAGTCGGAGGTCTTCTGAAATTGTCCTCCATGTACTCTATTGTCGCCTTGTGGAGCGGATGGGACTGGCCGAAGCCCGGAAACGTCATCAGGGCCCACAGGAACAGGATTGCCGCTATTCTCTTCATGGTTCAGGGATAAACAGGATGACCTCCCAAGCCTGCTGGACTCCGGAGGTCATCCGATGATTGTCAATTGGGAAACAAGTTGCTAGACATCGAGGAGGTTCTTGTAGCCTTCGCGATAGTCATAGTGCTTGAGAGCGTTGGCCTCGTCGTCGTGCATGAACTTCTGGACGATAGGGTTCCAGACAAGAGGACGTCCGAGCTCACCAGCGATGATACCGATGTTGCACATGTTGCAGGATGAGTGGCCGACCTCGACAGGGACATTAGGGTCGATGCGTGACTTGACAGACTCGATGAACACACGGTGATGTCCTGCACGTGCCTCGAAAGGAACATCATTGTCGGTCACCTTCATCTCGAACTTCGGATCCGAAGCATAGAGGTTGCCGCGGTGTACGGCAATCCAGCCCTCATCACCATAGATCTTGACACCCTGGCCCTTGTCGTCGAAAGTGGTTTCCTCGACAACGATGCCGTTGTCATACTTGTAGGTCAGGTTCTTGTAGAAGCTGTATCCCGGAGGGATTACCTCGGCAGGGCCGCTTCCGTCCTTTCCGAGAGCCCACTGGACGATATCGAACATGTGTGCACCCCAGTCGGTCATGTAGCCGCCGCCGGTCTTCTTGTACCAGCGCCATGCACCCCAGCAGTTCTCGCCGCCGTTCTCATTCAGAAGCGGGTCGATGTCAGGGTAGTAATAGACATAGTCGCTTTCGGTGAGAGGGCCGAGCCATCTCTCCCAGTCGAGTCCTGCAGGAACGGCTTCCTTCTGGCGAGGACACTTGACAGGGAACGGCTGTCCGTCCCAGCGGCCGACGAAGAGCTCGACCTTGCGGATCTGTCCGAGTTCACCCTCGCGGGCCATGTTGGCGGCGTGGATGAATTCCTCGCTGGATCTCTGCTGGCTGCCGACCTGGAGGATGCGGTTGTATTTGCGGACTGCCTTGACGAGCTGCTGTCCCTCATAGATGGTGAGGGTCATAGGCTTCTCGAGATAGACATCCTTGCCGGCCTTGCAGGCAGCAATTGCGATTGCAGCGTGCCAGTGGTCAGGGGTTGCAATGACAACAGCATCGATGTCCTCGCGGGCAAGGAGATCGTTGTAGTCAACGTACATCGCAGGAGCGCATTTCTTCATGCCCTTCTCCTGATAGTAGCTGGTCACGATGTTCTCGAAACGGTCGCGCTTGATGTCATAGACATCGCAACCGGCCACTACCTGGACGTCATCCATCCTGATGAAACTGCCGAGGAGGTAGTTAGCCTGCTGGCCGAGGCCGATGAAACCGAGCCTGATCTTGTCGTTGGCAGCAGTCTTTTTCTTTGGTGTTGCAGCCATCATTGCAGAAGGAGCCACCATTGTGCCGGCGAGTCCGAGTGCAGAGGCTTTGAGAAAATCACGTCTTTCCATATAATTTGAATAAATATGTTGGTTATCAGTATGTTCCGTGTCAATCAGGAAGAAGGGCTGGGCACCTGGCCGATCAGGCAGGGAACACGGCCCTTTTCGATGTGTAATATTAAGAAATATTCATTAAATCTCCAACTCATTCCTTGCTCCTGCCGGACTCGCGGGAGGCGACTCCGGCAGGACGTTCCGGGCACAGGCAACCCGCTTCCAGCATCCTGGGCCCATGCTAGGCAAACAGGGAGATATTCCCGAACTGAGGCCTGAGCCCGCCGGCCTCGATCCTGTGGACGATTTCGACCACCTTGTCGCCGCAAGGGGTGGGAACTCCTACCTTGCGTCCCTGGGCCGCAACCACACCGTTTATTGAATCCACCTCAGTCAACTTGCCCTTCTCCAGATCCTGGAGCATGCTGGCCTTCAGCATGGCATGCTTGCGGATAGCAATCGGGATAAGGAAGAAGGAGATGGCCTTCTTGATC